>NZ_JAYMEE010000095.1:0-95321 GCF_037029245.1 Mesoflavibacter sp. CH_XMU1422-2
ACAACTTCAAAGGTTACCGTGTCACCCACATTTGGTGTTGAACTACTTGCCGCACTTATACCCTTAGTTAACTCTAAATCGGATGTTTCAATTATGAATGTAGTTGTATCTTCATCATCGTCATCACCATTGCCATCTCCATCTTCATCTACTGTATTATCGGTGTTTGGGTCGCTATCTGGATCATCAAGATCACTAGCTGTTACTTGAACGGAATTGGTGTAATTTCCTGAATTATTAACAACTGCATCATAAGTTAATGTCATTGAAGCTCCATTGGCAATAGTTAAATTATTCCATTCAATAGAATTATTTCCAAAAAAATAAACTCCTGAATTAGAAATTGTACCTGGTACCAAATCAAACCCGCTAGGAAGTATATCTTGAATATCAACTCCTGTGGCATTCCCTGGCCCATTGTTTTCGACAAGAACACTAAAAGATACTATATCGCCTACAGATCCTGAAAGAGGGTTAACTGATTTTGTTATTTCTAAATCTGCTTGCTCTAAAGTAATTTGTGCATTATCTTCATCATCTTCACTCTGGTCACCGTCATCGTTATTTGGGTTACTATCTGGATCTGCTTGATCACTAGACGTAATTTCTGTGATATTTAAATATTCGTTTGATGTCCCTGTCGGTGCATTTACTAAAGCTGTAATATTTAAGATTGCTGGTGAACTTGTAGTTATTGTACCAATATTCCAAATTCCAGTTCCAGAATTATAATTACCTCCTGAATCATCAGATTGATAGGTGTAACCATTTGGTAACTGATCTAAAACATTAACATTTGTAGCTGTGTTTGCTCCAGTATTTGTTACAGTTATTGTAAACGTAACTAAATCTCCAACACTTACATTAGTTGGAGACACCGTTTTTTGTAATGATAAATCCGCAGATTGTATAGTTACTGAAGCTGAATCCTCATCATCATCATCACCGTTACCGTCACCATCTTCATCCACCGTTTCATCTGTTGCTGGGTCACTGTCTGGGTCTTGATTATCGCTGGCAATAATTTGAGAAGTGTTTATATATGAACCTGAAGCATTTACAGTAGCATCAAATGTTAAATTTAATATTGCTCCATTTGCAATACTCAAATTAGTCCAAGTAATAGTTTGCGTTCCTAAATTGAAAGAGCCCCCATTGGATACTGTCCCTGTAACTAATGAATACCCTAAAGGCAATATGTCTTCAACACTAACACCAGTTGCATCAGAGTTTGTAGCACTAGCATCATTATTAAAAACTGAAATTGTAAATGTTACTATATCTCCAACATTCACACTACTAGGCGTGACACTTTTTGTTAGCTCTAAATCTGAAATTGGCAGAATTGTTATTGTTACTTGGTCAGAAGCACTATTACATGTTCCATTTGAAACTGTCCATTCAAAAACATAAGTACCAACAGTTGTTCCCGTTACTGAAGTATTTGGATTATTATTATCTATAAAATTAACTGGGGTTGGTCCAGATACTTGCGTCCATGTTCCTTGACCAGCTGAAGCTGGAGTAGCTCCCAAAGTTACTGTAGAAAATTCAGGTAAGGATTGGTCAGGACCTGCATTAGCGCTTATAGGGTCTGAATATATAAGGATTTCCATAGTATCTACCGAGGTACAACCTCCTCCAACTGCAGTCCACGTAAACTCATAAGTTCCTTGTGAAAGTCCTAACACTAGACTGTTAGGGTTATTAGGTGCTGTAATGTTTGCTGGATTTCCAGCAGTTTGTGTCCAAGTACCCACTCCTTCTGCTAAAGGTGTTGCCGCAAGAAAGGCTTGAGTATTATCACAATACTCTTGATCTGGGCCTGCAATAGCTTGAGAAGGTGGTGTGCCTGTATAGGTTAAAGTTACAGTATCTGATTGTGGTGCACATAATGAAGGGTTGGTAAAAGTTGTTCCAGAAGATGGAGGAGGGTCGTTTGATACCGTCCATGTTAACACATATACATCGTCTAATCCATCATTACCAACATCGTCTGGAATATTGGACAACGTTGTTTGAGGGTTATTTGGGCTATCAATTACTACAAGTCCTCCTGAGGGATCATCGCCAGGATTGGCAAAAGTCCATACACCAAGACCAACAGTTGGTGTTGTTGCATTTAATTGTGTATTTTGTTGACAAGCTAGTGGCTGGTCAGGACCTGCATCAATAGGACCAGGAGCTTCAAAAACCTCTACCCTAACTATATCTGCATTGTCTGTACAAAAGCCAGACGCAAAATTTAATTCAAAAATATAAATACCTGGAACAGTTAAACCATTTACATCTGTTGATGTGCTATTGTTTGGTGTTGTAAAGGTAATCGTTGCTCCACCAGGTTGGGACAACAATCTCCATTCTGAAGTTACATCAACAGGTATTGCTAAATTTCCTGCAGTTAATGTAGCTGTAGTTGTGTCAGCCATACAGATATATTGATCTGATCCAGCATCAGCATCTTCACTTGGTCCATTACTAACAGTTACCGTGACTTGGTCTGAATTGTTACAAGCTGCCCCAGAACCAGTATAATCCGTTGCAAACTGATAAACATATTCATAACCTGGTTCAACTGGCGCATTAGCCGTATTACTATTACTTGGTGATTGCGTTGGGCTAAATGAACCTATTCCTAATGGGTTTGTAGTTGAAACTATTGTCCAAGTCCCAGTAGTACCCGGAGTAGCCTGAAGAAAAGTACTATTAACTTGACATAATTGCTGATCTGCACCAGCAGATGAAGGTGCATAGACCTCTACATTAATTTCATCTGTAGAATTTGGACATAAAGGAGAGCCGCTTACAGTGGTCCATCTAAAAACATATGTTCCTGTTGTTAATCCCGTAACATTAATAGAATTACTCCCTGGATTATCAATGTTTGGTGTATTTGGACCAGATATTACTGTCCATGAACCACTTTCAGCATTTGGATTTAATAAAGGATCAGCTGTTATAACCGTATTTGTAGCTGCACATATTACTTGATCGCCTCCTTGAATATTAGCAGGTGTTGGTGGTATTCCAACCTCTATAGTAACTTGATCTGGCGTTGCCGTTGAAACACAATTACCATAAGAAATTACCCATTCAAAAACATAAGTGCCATCTAAAAGATTTGAAAAGGTTGCTGTTGGGCTGTTTATATCATCAACTGTATAACCTCCTAAACCAGACACTAAATTCCATGTTCCAATTCCACCTAACGGAACTGGATCGGTCGCATTCATAGTAAAAGACAACAACACTGGATCTAGACACAAACTTTGGTCTGGACCAGCATCTACATTGGCACCTGTATCTGCAACAACTACCTCAACAGTATCTGTTGTTGCTGGACATGAATTTGGAGCAGGAGCAGAATAAGCAATTTCCCATTGAAATTCGTATTGCCCGTCAACCAACCCTGTTACTTCTGATGTTGGACTGTTTGGATTAGTAAATGTTACCGCAGATGGCCCAGAGATTTGAGTCCAAGTTCCTGTTTCATCTACATCGGGTGAATTAGCATTCAAATTCGGTAGGGTTGTTACACCAGAGCTAAAACAAAAATCTACTCCTGCATTCGCTATTGTTGGAGATTCATCAGCAGTTGTAGTTATAATAACCGTATCTGTTGCGGCAGGTCCGCAATTAATATAATCATTTAATACAGACCAGGTTAACGTATATACAGTTGAAGGAGAAGAAAACCCTGTTGCTATTGCATTTGGATCATTTACATCAGAAAACGTAACTCCAGGATCTGATGACGACCAAGTTCCCGTTTGACTATCTGCAGGAGGATCTGCCGCCAATTGTACTGGAGCATTAAAACACACTGTTTGATCTACACCTGCATTTACAGGATTGTTATCTAAAGGGGACACAAAAATACTAGTATCTGAAGTAGCTGGTGGTGTGCAATTTGGTCCAGCAGTAACTGTATATCTAAACACGTATTCTCCTGGAATAAGCCCAGATAACGTTGTTGTTTGCGCATAAATATCATTAATAGTCGCAGTGTTTGGTCCGGAAATTTGTGACCAAACGGAAGTTTCACCAGGTAATATAGCACTACCTGCCAATGAGCCTGACGTTTGACCACAAATAAATGTTTGATCAGAACCAGCATTAGACCCAGAAATAGGGTTAGAAACTGCAATAACAATATCATCGTTAGCTTGATTACAGTTTCCTACAAAAAGGTTTCCAGTTCTTATTCTTCTAAAATTTACAGTATAATTACCTGGAACATCAAAACTATTAATTGTTGCAGTTCCATTATTAGCACTTCCCAAATTAACATATGGTGTAGGAAATGTTAATGCAGAAGCACTTGGCCCACTCACAATACTATATTGGGTTCTATTTCCACTTGTCGAGGTATAAGGAACGTTAAACGATGTTTGACCACAAGCACCAAGAATTAAATCGTTACCAGAATCTACTAAAATGCTGATTGGGCTTGTATTATATATTATGTTTACCGTTGCACTAGATGTGCAACCAGTAATACTATTAGTTATTGTATATCTGAATTGATAAGTATTTGGAGCAACAAGACCAGTAACTTGGGTTGTACTGCTTGTTGGATCAACTATCGTTACTGCTGGGTTTCCATCTATTTGTTCCCAAAGAACAGTTTCATTGGTAAAATCTGGAGGAGACCCAATTAATGTTGTTTCTGTTACCGAGGCATCGCAAAACCTTTGGTTGTTATTTGTAGTTGTAGCTTGTGTTACGTCTTGTGTAGCAGGTGGTACGGTTATTGTCACTGTATCACTTCCATTGGCACAAGGTCCAACAACATCCCATCTAAAGACATAAACACCTTCTACCAAACCACTAACACTAGTAGTATTATTATTTGGGTTAGCAATACTCGGATTGGCAGGTCCACTTACAAATATCCATGTACCAACTTGACCATTTAAATTAGCACCTCCAAAGCTCCCATTTAAGTTTGTACTTTGAGAAACCGTATAACAATTAGTTAATGTTTGATCGGGACCTGCGTCGACTGGATCTACTCCACCGTAATTAGTAATTGTAATTTCTGAAAAACTTTCACAATATTGACCAGGCGCATATTCTGGCCCAGTAATTGTCCAACGTAAAACTGTTGTCCCTGCACTACCTTCTGGCAATGTTATTGTTGATGTTGCTGAATTTGGTTGGTTAATCACAACACCTGCTCCGTTTCCTCCTTGAACTGACCATTGACCAACTTCTCCTGCATTTCCAGGAGTATTTGCATTAATAATTAATGAGCCTGAGCTATCTGGACAAGAAGCCATATCTGTTCCAGCATCAGCAATAGTTATAGGTTGTACAGTTACTGAAACTGTTTGTATTGGTGTATCGCCATTAAAGCAGGTTGCTGATAATTGAAACACATAAGTATTTCCACCGGAAAAACCAGTTATAATAGGATCATCGATAGATGGATCACTAATGACTACAGACGGTCCAGCTATTTGAGTCCATGTTGGTCCTTCGGCATAAGTATCAGGTGAGTTACCATCTAATTGAAATGTATCATTAACACAAATTGTCTGGTCTAAACCTGCATTTATGGTACAGGATTGAGCATTTACTGTAGTAAAACTAAACAACAGGAATAGTGTAAAAAAAATAAGAGCTATAAAATTACTCTTATTTGTCATTTTTTTGGTTAAGTAAGTATTGTACATTTATTATAATTTTGAGCGTTTTTTTATCAAATAACGAAAATAAAAATCCAAACATGATTTCTTATTTTGTAGCAAATATAATATATTTTTTCGATAAAAAGCAATTTTCGTCGATAAAATGTACATTTTATTAACAATTTAACTATCTTTTTTTAGTAATTAAATGAATAGATTGTACCAATTATAAAGACTAATATTAATCTAAGTGATTTTAACGTCTCTTTTGAAAACTAAAAGAGCGTAATAATTTCAATTTTAGAAAAACTCTACTAATTATTTAGAATTAAGACAAGAAAACATTATTAGATTTCATCGGGACTTAATTAATTAGCTTTAAATAATTTAAAACTTAAATGTGTGAAAATTAAAAATTCATTTTAAAAACACTTATAATTTAAAATCACTTCAATATTGATTTGAGTTTTGCCATATCTTGACTCACTTTTTTTTCCACAACTCTAGCATAGATTTGGGTTGTTGACAGTTTTGTATGTCCCAAAAGTTTTGAAACGGTTTCTAAAGGTACACCTTTACTTAATGTTACTGTTGTAGCAAAGGTGTGACGTGCCATATGAAAAGTAAGATTTTTCTTGACACCACACAGGTCGGCTATTTCTTTTAAATAACTATTTAGTTTTTGGTTTGAAAGCTTTGGGAGAAGATTTCTACTACTATGAGTTCTGAGGTGGTCTTTATACTTATCGATTAAGATTTGTGCTTGATTTAATAATGGAATTTTAAAAGGTGTACCTGTTTTAACCCTAGCTGCCATTATCCACGGTTTACCATCTATTCCTATTACAATGTTATCTTGGGTCAACTTTACAATATCACTATATGATATACCGGTATAACAACTAAAAACGAATAAATCTTTGACAACAACTAAACGTTCTATTGAAGAGCTCAAGTCCTCAACGCTCTTTAACTCTTCGCTTGTCAAGAACTCACGCTCTTTTTTATCAATCTTCATTTTAAAATTGATAAAGGGATCTCTATCCAACCATTCCATTCGATATGCGAGGGTTACCATTCTACGAAGACGTTTTATATGTTTCATAGCGGTGTTATTACCAATTTTACTATGTCCTGGTTTCGGAATATAAGAGCGCAGAAAATCTTCAAAGCCAATAACAAAACTATAATCTAGTTTAGAAAGAAAAATATCAGTCTCCTTGTATTCTTTTATAATATACTCTAACATATATCTTTGGCTAGTTTTATATTGACCCAATGTATTTTTATGCAGTTTGTGCTGCATCTTTTCATTATAATAATCAATAAGATTTTGAAATGAAAAACGTTTTTTGTCTTCGCCCAAAAATCTGGCTTTGACCATTTGAGAAGTAAATGGTTTTTCTTCCTTTTGTAAGTCCTCGTATATTCTATAAATCTTTGATTGTACCTCGTTCAAATAAAGATTGAGAATACGTGAATCTTTACCTGTTCCGTTGGCTCTTTGGGTTTTCTCATTCCAAGTAGTAATTTCAATTTTCTGTTTAAGGCTAATGTTTACGCGCTTGCCATTTTGGGTAAGTCGAACGTAGATATTTGCCTTGTTGTTTACGGCACGTTTACCGTACACCCAAAACAGTACTGAAAATGTTGATGAAGTTCGCATAGTTGTCGTCTTTTAATGGTTAAACATTGCTGGACGAAAGTCAAATCAACTATCTTAACTATGAGTAAGTTACGTTATTCTGTCAACATATTTATGATAAAGAAGATATGTTGACGATTTGTGACCTTTTAGATGCAAATGATATCAAATTATATGATTGCTCTAAAAAAATAAAACCTTGTAAATCATAGGATTTACAAGGTTTTGAGGGATTTTGATTTCCGATTTAGCGGTCTGGACGGGATTCGAACCCGCGACCCCCTGCGTGACAGGCAGATATTCTAACCAGCTGAACTACCAGACCGTTGCTTTATTGCGAGGGCAAATATACACTGCTATTTTAATTTCTCAAATATTTTTCGTGTTTTTTTTAAATAAATTTTTGCCTTTGGATCATATAGGTTGTCAAAACATCATTAAAACCTTGATTTACATCAGATTGCACATATTTAATTTTATACTGCAAACACTTTAATTTTAATTGTTTAAAATACTCTTCTACTATTTTATTATAATTTTCTTTAACAGAATCAGCATATAAGTTAATATATTGACCTGTTTCTACATCAATAAAGCATTTTGGTTTATTATCAAAATTAAAATTTAGTTCTTTTTTGCTATCAAAAACATGAAAGAGTACTACTTCATGCTTATTGTGTTTTAAATGCCTAAGTGCTTCAAATAACTTCTGTTCATTAGTTTGTGTTTGAAACATATCTGTAAAAAGAAATATTAAGGATCTTCTATGTATTTTTTCTGCTATTTGATGAAGAAGCGTAAATGTTTCTGTTTTCTTAATTTTTTGTTTTTTTTCTATAGTCTTTTCAAGTTGGTGTATTAACATTTGATGATGCCTTTCACTTCCTTTTTCTGGCGCATAAAAATCATAAACGTCACTATAAATACTTAATCCAACAGCATCTCTTTGTCGTTTTAAAATATGCATTAATGATGCGCTTGCTAAAGCTGAAAATGCAATTTTATTTAAGTTATTAATCGAAAAATTAGATAGGATTGGATAATGCATTGAACTACTGTTATCTAATATTATGTGACATCTTAGGTTAGTTTCGTCATCAAAACGTTTTGTGTATAACTTGTCTGTTTTTGCAAACAGTTTCCAATCAATATGCTTAGTGCTTTCTCCTTGATTGTATATTTTATGTTCTGCAAATTCTGCAGAAAAACCATGAAACGGACTTTTATGCATACCAGATATAAAACCTTCTACTACTTGTTTTGCTAGATGTTCAAGGTTTTTAAATCCGCCTGCTTTATTTAGTTCGTTTTGTAATTTCATGATTTTTAAATTTCATCTAAAATAAAAAAAGGTTTGCCATTAAGACAAACCTTTCATTTTAATTTATTTATAATTTGGATTATAATAAAGAGTCTAATGCTTCTGCATAAGCATTTTTAGGTGCTACACCAACCTGACGTCCAACTACTTCTCCATTTTGAAATACTAATACTGTTGGAATGTTACGTACACCATATTTTGCTGCAAACTCTTGATTTGCATCTACATCTACTTTACCTATAACAGCTTTACCTTCGTATTCTGTACTTAATTCGTCAATAATTGGTCCAACCATACGACATGGTCCACACCAAGCAGCCCAAAAGTCTACCATTACTGGTTTGTCGCTGTTTAATACTTGCTCTTCAAAAGTTGCATCTGTAATTTCTAATGCCATAATAATATAATTTAATTGTGTTTTTAATACGTGTTAATATGCAATATTAGTCAAAAAAAATGCTAAATCTTACAGCATAACAATTTGTTTTGATTATTACTGTATTAGTTTGAGTTATGTTGTTAATTTAATTTAAAATACACTTGTTCATTTTCTAATTGATCTAAAAGCTCTTGACTTACTTTCACTTTTTGTTTACGGCTAGACATATTCAATTTTACTTGATCTCTGTTATCGTAAACAACAAAATTTAAAGCTTGATTACCTGGATGAAGATTAATCAAATCCTTTAAACGTTGTATTTTTTCTACATCTAAATCTTTTATATTTAATTGAATTGAAAGCTTTTTAGCATAACTTTCTAAAACATCTTGTAGTAATTGAAAGTTATTAAATTGAAGCCTAGGGTCGCTTTTTTTACCTGTGTCTTTGTTTACCCAACCTTCGCGTACAAATACCTTGACGTAAACAAAATTATTTTGAAGTAAAAAATGTCTAAATTTTAAATATTCCTCACCAAATATTCTGAACTCGTAAGTATCTGTATAATCTTCTACAGTAAATAATGCCCAACCTTTACCTTGTTTACTTACACGGTGTTGCACATCTGTCACAACTCCTCCAAAAGTCATTTCTCTATTTACATATTTTTCAAGATCGTTAAATACCGATAAATTAGCATTACAGAAGGTTTTCATTTCTATTTTAAAATCATCTAGTGGATGTCCAGAAATATAAACTCCTACTACTTCTCGCTCTTTAGCTAGCTTCTCCATGGTTCCCCAAGTTTCACATTCGGGAATTGTTGGTTCTTCAATTTGGACTTCACTTTCACCTCCAAAAAGACTTACTTGAGCAGAATTTTCGTTTTCTTGATGCTTTGCTCCATATTTTATAGCCTTTTCTAAAAAGGTTAAATCACCACCATCTTTATAAAAATATTGTGCTCTGTGGGTATTTCCTAACTCATCAAATCCACCTGCTAATGCTAGATTTTCAAACGCTTTTTTGTTAGCTGCTCTTAAATCAATACGCTTTGCTAAATCAAATATTGAAGTATATGGTCCGTCTTCCTTTCTATTTTCTACAATCGTTTTTACTGCTCCGTGACCAACACCTTTAATTGCTCCCATACCAAAACGTACCGCATTATCTTTGTTTACCGAGAATTTATAAAACGATTCGTTTACGTCTGGTCCTAAAACCTGCAATTTCATTCGTTTACATTCTTCCATAAAGAAAGTAACTTGCTTGATATCGTTCATGTTATTAGACAGCACTGCAGCCATATATTCTGCTGGATAATGTGCTTTTAAATACGCCGTTTGATAAGCAATCCAAGCATAACATGTAGAGTGAGATTTATTGAAGGCATAACTTGCAAATGCTTCCCAGTCTTTCCATATTTTTTCAAGTTTTTTAGCATCATGACCATTAGCACTTGCTTGTTCGATAAACTTAGGTTTCATTTTATCTAGTACCGCAATTTGCTTTTTACCCATTGCTTTACGAAGGACATCGGCTTCACCTTTTGTAAAATTAGCTAGCTTTTGAGACAAAAGCATTACTTGCTCTTGGTAAACTGTAATACCGTAGGTTTCTTTTAAGTATTCTTCCATTGCTGGCAAGTCATACTCGATATCTTCGTCGCCATGTTTTCTTCTTACGAAACTTGGTATATATTCCATTGGTCCTGGACGATATAATGCATTCATCGCAATTAAATCGTCAAAAACCGTTGGTTTAAGGTCTTTTAAGTGTTTTTGCATTCCAGGAGATTCATATTGAAATACTCCAACTGTTTCTCCTCTTTGGAATAATGCGAAAGTTTTTTCATCATCTAAAGGAAAACTTTCTGGATCTAACTGAATATTATGTTTTGCCTTAACAATTTTTACAGTATCCTTAATTAGTGTTAATGTTTTTAACCCTAAAAAGTCCATTTTTAAAAGTCCTGCACTTTCTACAACCGAGTTATCAAATTGTGTAACGTATAAATCTGAATCTTTTGCTGTAGATACTGGTACAAACTTGGTAATATCGTCTGGTGTAATAATTACACCACATGCATGTATACCTGTATTTCTTACAGAGCCTTCTAACGCTCTTGCTGTATTTACTGTTTCGGCTTCAAGATCTGATCCTTCAGAAATATTTAAAAGTTGGTTTATTTTTTCTAAATCTTCAGACCTGAATTTTTGTCCAAATTGTTTTTCATCTAAACCAAAAATCTTGTTTAGTTTAGACATATTTGGGATTAATTTTGCAATTCTATCTGCATCAAAAAGTGGCAAATCTAGTACACGAGCTGTATCACGAATACTACTTTTTGCCGCCATAGTACCATAAGTAATGATTTGTGCTACTTGATTTGCTCCATATTTATCGATAACGTAATCCATTACTCGGCTTCTTCCTTCATCATCAAAATCGATATCAATATCTGGCATACTAATACGATCTGGATTAAGAAAACGCTCAAAAAGTAGATTGTACTGTATTGGGTCTATATTGGTAATCCACAAACAGTAAGCTACAACAGATCCTGCTGCACTACCACGACCTGGACCAACGGATACATCCATTTTTCTTGCTTCACGAATAAAATCTTCTACAATTAAGAAATATCCTGGATAACCTGTGTTTTCTATAACTTCAAGCTCAAAATCTAGACGTTCTTTAATATCTTCTGTAATTTCGCCATAACGCTTTTTTGCTCCTTCGTAGGTTAAGTGTTTTAGATAGGCATTTTCTCCTCTTTTTCCACCATCGACCTCATCTTCTGGATGCTTAAATTCTTCTGGAATATTAAATGCTGGTAACAAGACATCTCTTGCTAACTCAAAAGGTTCTATTTTATCTACAACTTCTTGAATATTACTTATTGCCTCAGGAATATCTTTAAATAACTCCTTCATTTCGTCTGCTGACTTAAAGTAATATTCTTGATTTGGTAATCCATAACGATAACCACGACCACGTCCTATTGGTGTTGATTGCTTTTCGCCATCTTTCACACATAATAAAATATCATGCGCATTAGCATCGTCTTTTTTACCGTAGTAGGTATTATTAGTGGCTAGTAATTTTATATCATGTTTTTTAGAAAACTCGATTAGTGTTTGATTAACACGGTTTTCGTCCTCTTGACCATGTCGCATTAACTCGATATACAAGTCGTCTTGAAATGTTTCTTTCCACCAAAGCAAAGCTTCTTCAGCTTGAGCTTCACCTACATTTAAGACTTTACTTGGCACTTCACCGTAAAGGTTTCCTGTTAAACAAATAACGTCTTCTTTGTATTGTTCTATTAATTTTTTATCAATACGCGGTACATAATAAAATCCATCTACAAACGCGTGGGACGAAAGTTTTGCAAGGTTATGATATCCTTTTTTATTTTTTGCAAGCAGTACTATTTGGTAACCGTTATCTTTTCTTGTTTTATCTGTGTGATCTTCGCAAACAAAAAACTCGCAACCTACAATTGCTTTAATTTGATTTGCTACTGGTGGTTTACCTTGTTGTGCTGCTTCTTCATTTTTTGCTTTTACAGATTTATTATGTCCATTTACAGCTTTTACAAAATGAAATGCTCCCATCATATTTGCATGATCTGTAAGCGCTACTGCGGGCATTTTATGTTCTGCCGTTAGATTGACTAAATCTGAAATACTTATTGTTGATTGAAGTATCGAAAATTGAGAGTGATTATGCAAGTGTGCAAAGTCTACAGATTTAAGATCTTCAATGTTTTCTTTTATTTCTGCTGAAGAAATTCCGCTAGATTCCTGCTTTTTTAATTGTTCACGGATTTTATCACTTTCTCTTTTAAGATTTAAGTGTTTTAATCCTATTAGCTGAATAGGTTGCGGATTTTCTTTATTGAAACGCTCAAAATAATCTGGTTGAACGTCTAATTGTTCTTTTGTGTATTCTTTGCGTCTAACAAGCTCTAAAAAACAACGTGTTGTTGCCTCTACGTCTGCTGTTGCGTTATGTGCTTCGGCAAATGGTTGGTTAAATAAAAATTGATGTAACTCGGTTAAAGTTGGTAATTTAAATTTACCTCCACGTCCGCCAGGTATTTGGCAAAGTTGTGCTGTTGACTCTGTACATGTGTCTAAAACGGGTAATTCTTGCAGAGGATTATCTACGCTTTCGCGGACAAACTCTGCTCCCATAATATTTAAATCAAAACCTACATTTTGACCGACAACAAACTTTGTTTTACTTAAAGCTTCATTAAATTTTTCTAAAACTTCTACTAAAGGAACACCTTGCTGTTGAGCCAACTCTGTTGAAATACCATGTATACGCTCGGCATCATACGGAATATCAAACCCATCAGGTTTAACTAAATAATCTTGATGATCAATACAGTTACCCATCTGGTCATGTAATTGCCATGCTATTTGGATGCATCTAGGCCAATTATCTACATCTGTAATTGGTGCATCCCAACGTTTTGGTAATCCGGTAGTTTCTGTATCAAATATTAAGTACATTAAGGTATTTTTAGATGTTTTGTTGAAAATTTTAGAGCTTATAAATGTACGTAGAAATTTCTCTTTTTTAAAGTGAAGTTATAAACAATTATACACAAAAAAATCCAGTATGATTATACTGGATTTTTTGATTTTATGTTAAGCATTTAAGTGTTATGACACTAACTCTTCATGTACTTTTTCTGTATTAATTGCTGCTTGTATAGAGTTGCGATGTCTAAAAATTAGCTCGTCAATTGTTGGTGGCAAGTTATTTTCTTTCATTAATTTATCATACTCTTCTAAGCTGGCTTCTTCACCTCTAATGGCTTCTTCTAATATTTTTTCTTCATTATTTGAAGATAATGCTGATTTTAAACTCATCCAATTTCTATGTACAGTTCCTTTAAATGTGCCAGAATCTTCTGGTACCTCGCCATATCTTAAAATCTCTGTTCTTAATTCTTTAGCAAATTGGCTGCGCTCTGATGCTCTTCTCTTAAAGAAGATTTTTAAATTTTTGTCGTCTACATTAGACATTGCGTTTAAATACCCTTTTTCGGCATCGTAATTTTTTACTAGTAGTTCATTTAATTTTTCTGAAATTTCTTCACTATAACTCATAATATCTTTTCATTTTAAATTTCAATAAATTATTTATAGATGTGTATTGTTTCGCATCTTCAATTATAAAGATATAATGAATTACTAAGCATACCAAGCGTTTAACAAGGTTTATGATTGCCTTAAGATTTGTTAACACTAGACTAATATTTTAATTTTCAATCTGTTTTAAAACAAAAAAGGAGCTTTAATTAAAGCTCCTTTTTTTTATAAGTGTACGATGTTATTAATTTGCATCTAAATAATCTGGTGCAGAATCTGCATCGGAGTTTTGTGCGTCATCTGGGTTACCATCTCCGTTTGGATCTGGGTTTTCGTCTGCTGTTGGCACGCCATCGTTATCATCATCATTATCTAAATAATCATCCATTCCATCTGAATCAAAATCTTGAGAATCTATTGGATTACCATCTCCATCATCATCTATAAACTCGTAAATAGTTAAGATGGTATCTCCGTCATCATCATTATCTAAGTAATTAGGTGTTCCGTCGTTATCTGTATCAATCATTCCTTCATAAACAGTAAAAACACCATCGCCATCATCATCTTGGTCTAGGTAATTAGGTATACCATCTCCATCTGTATCATCGTTTAATGGGTTACCGTCTGCGTTAATATCTTCGTCTGCTAATAAAATACCATCATTATCTTCATCTAAATCTAAATAATCTGGTATTCCATCCATATCTGTATCTGCAGCGTTACCATCTGCATCAAGGTTTAACTCGTCGTTTGTTAAAATACCGTCATCATCATCGTCTTCGTCTAAATAATCTGCATTTAAATCTCCATCTGTATCATCATCTGTTAAATCTCCATTATTATTAAGGTCTTCAATTGAATTTGGAACACCATCTCCATCATCATCACCACAATCTAAGCTATCTATAGCTGCTTGTAAATCTCCGTTTGGATCTCCGCAAGTGTCAATTTGTTCGTTTAGGTATTGAATATATCTTGTACACATATCAATAGTATTACCTAAAGTAGCATTATTGTAATCTGATTGTGCTGTTGCGGTATTATCACTTATTTGCTCACAAGTTAATTGACAATTATTTACTGTTAGTTGATCAATTGTTTCTTGTATCGTCCCGTTTACATCTCCACAAAATTCTATTTGAGTATACAATGCGTTTACATATGCATTACATAATTGTTCAAAAACAGCACTTTCCATTAAATCTGCGTTATTATACGCTATCATTGCTTGTTGCACTTGTTCTTCAGCATCTACACAAGTAAAATAATTAGTTGTAGGTCCTGTTGTAAATGGTATATTATTAAAAACACCTTCTGAAAACCCTACAGAATTTAGACCTGTTGGATTAAATGCATTAAAATAAAATCTTCCTGAAAGCGTGCCTTCTTCTAAGCTACCAGCTGTAATACTTATCATTCCATCTGGACGATATACTTGTACGCTTTCATCTGGAATTTTATTTGTTGACCATAATACGTTATTTTCATCTATAAAATTAGCAAATGAAGCATTGTATTGCATATCGTAACATGATCCTTGACCTACACTAATAGCTCCTGTACAGCTAGTAGCATCTTGCGGATAGGCTACTAACGTAATTGTTTCTAAAGATGTAGATCCTTCTATAGTTATAACACCATTCTCATCTACCTGAGCTGAGTAAATATTTGCATTAAACAAAACACCATCGCCTTCTCTTTGGGCTTGAAATGTGGTTATTTTAAACTCATTTTCTTCGCTACAACTAAACATTAATAAAACCGTTATAGCTAATGCAATTACTTTTCTCATTCTTAAATCTTTGATAAATTATTGATGTTATATGTGCCTAATAATAATCTAGACATACTATCCTTCAAAAATAGAATAATTTTTCATTATAAATAATTGAAATTTAAAGTATCGCTTAAAAAAAATATAGTATCTTTGCAAACTTATTAATAACAGAGGTCGAGAACCTCACAAATTAATTTTTTATGCCAGTAAAAATTAGATTACAAAGACACGGTAAGAAAGGGAAACCTTACTACTGGATCGTAGCAGCAGATGCTAGAGCAAAAAGAGATGGTAAATACTTAGAAAAAATAGGTGCTTACAATCCAAACACTAACCCAGCAACTATCGATTTAGATGTTGATGGTGCAGTAAAATGGTTACAGAATGGTGCACAACCAACTGATACAGCTAGAGCTATTTTATCTTACAAAGGAGCTTTACTTAAAAACCATTTAGCTGGTGGAGTTAGAAAAGGCGCTTTAACTGAAGAACAAGCAGAAGAGAAATTTAATGCTTGGTTAGATGAAAAAGCAGGAAAAGTTGATGCTAAGAAAGAAAACTTAGCTAAAGCTGAAGCAGATGCTAAAGCAAAAGCTTTTGAAGCTGAAAAAGCAGCTAACGAAGCGCGTATTGCAGCAGCAGCTCCTGTTGTTGAAGAAGAAGCTGAAGCTTCAAACGAAGAAGAATAAAAAATATTTTTTTATACTTTTAAACTCCGATAGTCGCTATCGGAGTTTTTTATGTTTAAAACTTTCCTTATGGATATAAATGAATGCTTTTACGTTGGTAAAATTGTAAAAAAATACAGTTTTAAAGGAGAATTACTAATAAAATTAGATACTGACGAGCCTGAACAATTTGAAAACCTTGAGTCTATACTTATTAACTTAAGAGGTAATTTAGTACCTTTTTTTATAGAAAGTTCACAACTACACAAATCTGAATTACTACGTGTTAAATTTGAAGAAGTAGACACAGAAGATGATGCAGATAGCTTAATGAAAAGCGAGTTATACTTACCATTAAGCTTTTTACCAGAGTTAGAAGATGACAAATTTTATTACCACGAAATTATAGGTTTTGAAGTTGAAGATAAGAACTTTGGAAACGTTGGGATAATTTCTGGTGTAAATGATAGCACAGCTCAAGCACTGTTTGAAATTGACAGAAATGGGATAGAGATTTTAATCCCGATGAATGACGAGTTTATCACCAAAGTAGACAAACCCAACAAAACCATTTTTGTAGAAACACCAGAAGGACTAATAGATCTTTACATTAATGAATAACCCTTTTCAATTTAAGCAGTTTACAGTTAAACAAGACCAATGCGCCATGAAAATTGGTACAGATAGTGTTTTACTTGGTGCTTGGACACCATTAAAAGACAATCCATTTTCTATTTTAGATATTGGTGCTGGTACAGGAATTTTATCTTTAATGTTAGCCCAACGCAGTAACGCACAAGTTATCGACGGTTTAGAAATAGACGAAAATGCATATGAACAGTGTGTAGACAACTTTGAAAACTCTCCTTGGTCAGACCGATTATTTTGTTATCATGCCGATTTACAAGAATTTGCCGAAGAAATTGAAGACAAATATGATCTAATAATTAGCAATCCGCCGTTTTACGCAGACCATTTTAAAACCGATAACAAGCAACGTGACATGGCGCGCTTTCAAGATGCGATGCCTTTTGAACATCTTGTGGTTTGTGCTGCTCATCTTTTGGAAGACAACGGAAGATTTTCAGCAATTATACCTTTTAGTGAAGAAGACCGATTTATCAATCTTGCTCAAAAAGTAGGATTATTTCCTAACCAAATCCTTAACGTAAAAGGTAATCCAAACGCTGATATAAAAAGAAGTTTGATTAGCTTTAGTTTCCACGAAAGTGAAATACAAAAAGAAGAATTAACTATAGAAACCCAAAGACATCAATACACAGAAGACTACATAAATCTTACTAAAGATTTCTACTTAAAAATGTAGTTTTAATTGGGCAATGAAAACGATTTCGTTATTTTTGTTAACTATAAAATTGTAAACAATATACTGTTACAGATATCATTAAGCAACAGTTTAAAACTATACTTATCTAATGAAACCAGATTTATTTGAAGCTCCAGATTACTTAAATCTTGACGATTTATTAAACGACGAACATAAATTAGTACGCGATGCTGCTAGAGAATGGGTTAAACGTGATGTTTCTCCTATTATTGAAGAGTATGCACAAAAAGCAGAATTCCCAGAACAAATTATTGGTGGATTAGCCGAGATTGGTGCGTTTGGACCATATATACCTATGGAATATGGTGGCGCAGGATTAGACCAAATTTCTTATGGTTTAATCATGCAAGAGATTGAACGTGGCGATTCTGGTGTACGTAGCACTGCTTCTGTACAATCGTCTTTAGTAATGTATCCTATTTTTAAATATGGTAACGAAGAGCAACGTAAAAAATACTTACCAAAATTAGCTTCTGGAGAATGGATGGGTTGTTTTGGTTTAACCGAGCCTGATCACGGATCTAATCCTGGCGGAATGGTTACTAATTTTAAAGATATGGGTGACCATTATCTTTTAAATGGTGCTAAAATGTGGATTAGTAACGCACCTTTTGCACAAGTTGCTGTTGTTTGGGCTAAAAATGAAGAAGGTCGTATACACGGTTTAATTGTAGAGCGTGGTATGGAAGGATTTTCTACTCCAGAAACTCACAACAAATGGTCGTTACGTGCAAGTGCAACTGGCGAGCTTATTTTTGATAACGTAAAAGTGCCAAAAGAAAATTTATTACCTAACAAATCTGGACTTGGCGCACCATTAGGTTGTTTAGATTCTGCAAGATATGGTATCGCTTGGGGCGCAATTGGTGCTGCAATGGATTGTTACGATACAGCATTAAGATACAGTAAAGAGCGTATGCAGTTTGGTAAGCCAATTGGACAATTTCAATTACAACAAAAAAAGTTAGCCGAAATGATTACTGAAATCACTAAAGCACAACTATTAGCTTGGCGTGTTGGTGTGTTACGTAATGAAGGTAAAGCAACATCTGCTCAAATTTCTATGGCTAAACGTAATAATGTAGATATGGCAATAAAAATTGCTCGTGAAGCTAGACAAATGTTAGGCGGAATGGGTATTACTGGAGAATACAGCATTATGCGTCATATGATGAATTTAGAAAGTGTAATTACTTACGAAGGTACACATGATATTCATTTATTAATCACAGGTTTAGACATCACTGGATTAAATGCTTTTAAATAAGCTATAGATTTTACATTTCTATAAATAGTTAATAAATATAAAATGCACCTTAATTTTAGAGGTGCATTTTTTATTTTTGTTAAAAATGAAAATGCTATGACTATTAATGATATTGAAAAATCAATTGATCCTCTTAAAAATCAATTGCTTAATCACAGTTTATACAACAAAATAAAATCTTTAGAAGATCTAGAAATCTTTTTACAACATCATGTTTATGCTGTTTGGGATTTTATGTCGCTACTTAAAGCACTGCAAAATAAACTAACTTGTACTACAATACCTTGGTTGCCTACAAAACACCCAGAAACAAGATATTTAATTAACGAAATTGTTCTTGCCGAAGAAACAGACGTAGATAGTAATGGTAATCATAAAAGCCACTACGAAATGTATCTAGATGCTATGCAAGCCTGTGGCGCTTCAACTACTAATATAGAAACGTTTTTAGAAACTTCAGAAAGTTTAGGTAACATATTTGTTGCAATAAGAAATAGTGATTTACCTCAATCGCTAAAGGACTTTTTAGAGTTTACGTTTAATGTTGCTATCGAGGGTCAACCTCATCAAATAGCTGCTGCGTTTACATTTGGTCGCGAAGATTTAATCCCGAATATGTTTACTGAAATTTTAAAAAATTTCCAGCAAAACTTCCCTGAAAAAGACCTTTCTAAATTAGTGTATTACTTTGAAAGACATATCGAATTAGATGCTGACGAACATGGTCCTATGGCGCTTCAAATGATAGAAGAGCTTTGTGAAAATGATGAGAAAAAATGGAAAGAAGTTGAAGACATCTCAATAGAAGCTTTACAAAAACGAATCGCACTTTGGGATGGTATTGAAAACGCAATTTTAGAAAGCAAAGAAGTTGTATCTTTATAGTTATGAAACAATTAACGCTTTTTATTTCTGTTATTTTTATATTGTTTTTGTGCTGTAACGCAACAGATAACAATCAATCTAACAATATTGAAACACTACAACCAACCAATTACAAACTATTGTCTTTAGGTGATAGTTACACGATTGGAGAAAGTGTTTGCGAAACGTGTCGCATTCCAGAGCAACTTAAAGACAGCTTAATTAATAATACAGAAAATACTGCTTTCAATTTAAAGGTTGTAGCTACAACAGGATGGACCACAACAAATTTACTAAACGGACTTAGTAACGAAAATCTACCAAACAACTACGATTTAGTCACCTTACTAATTGGTGTAAATAATCAATATCAAGGAAAAGATTTTTCAATTTATGTAACCGAATTTCCAGAACTAGTTGATATTGCAATTACAAAAGCAAAAGGCGATAAAAATAGAGTTATTGTCGTTTCAATTCCTGATTATGCGTTCACACCTTTTGGAAACGGAAACACAACTATTTCTTCAGAAATTGACGCCTATAACGCTTTCGCGGAAAATTATTGCAACGCTAATAACATTAATTTTGTAAACATTACAGACATAACCAGAAACGGTTTAGAAGACACAGATTTAGTTGCTTCTGATGGTTTGCATCCTTCCGAAAAAGCCTATAGTTTATTTGTAGAACGTTTATTACCTTACGCTTTAGAAAAACTTTAGCGTAAGATTATGTTTTCAGCAAAGAAAAGATTAGACCGAGCTTATCAAAACGCTCACGTTGTTCCGTTTGATGACGACTCAAAATTTATACTATTTAGCGATTGTCATCGTGGTGATAATAGTTTTGCAGACGACTTTGCCAATAATCGAAACATCTATTACCACGCATTAAAACACTACTACGTTGAAGGTTTTAATTATGCCGAACTTGGTGATGGTGATGAGCTTTGGGAAAACATTTCTTTCTCCTCCATTTTAAACGCTCATAAAAACGTTTATGAATTAATGCAACTGTTTCATAAAAAGAACCGTTTGCATATGATTTGGGGAAATCATGATATGGTGTATCGTAATCCTGATACAGTCAAAAAAAACCTATCTACCTACTTTGACCCAAAAGTTGGTGAAGATGTAGAACTTTTTGGCGATATTAAATATCATGAAGCTATAATTTTAAAACACAAAGACACTAATCAAGAGATTTTTTTAACGCATGGTCATCAAGCAGATTGGTGGAATTACAACTTCTGGAAATGGAGTCGGTTTTTAGTTAGAATTTTATGGAAACCATTAAATGTTATGGGAATTGCAGATCCAACAAGTCCTGCAAAAAACTATAAAGAATTAATTAAAGTAGAACGTCGTACCAAAAAATGGATTACAGACAATAACAATCTAATGACCATTGTTGGTCATACACACAGACCGCGTTTTCCTGAACCTGGTGACATTGCTTTTTTTAATGATGGTAGTTGTGTACATCCTAGAAGCATCACTGGTATTGAAATAGAAAATGGCGCTATATCTTTAATAAAATGGCAAATTGCTACTAAAGAAGATGGCACGCTTCAAATTGTAAGAGTATTATTAGAAGGACCAAGAAGATTGATAGATTATAGATAAAAAAATTCCTGCATAAAGCAGGAATCTATTTATAAAATTGAATTTCAATTAAAAAATTAACTTTCAGGAGCAAGCTCTACTTCTAAGCCTTCAATTTCTGGCGTGATTTGTATTTGACAACCTAATCTTGAGTTATCTTTTACGTAAAACGCTTCGCTTAACATTGCCTCTTCGTCATCTTGCATTTCTGGTAATTCGGTATCGCTTAAAACATAACATTGACAACTTGCACACATAGCCATACCACCACAAATACCAATAGTACCTTCTGGTGCTAGCTCGTAACTACGTACAACTTCCATTAAATTCATTGCCATATCTGTTGGTGCTACAACTTCATGTACAACACCATCACGATCTGTAATTTTAATATTAATGTCTTGATTTTCCATTAAAAAAGTAATTAGTAGTTAGTGGTAAGTAGTTAGTCCTTAATAGATTTAATCAAACCACGTAACATTTTTGAAATTTCATTAGTGTTTTCAATAAGGCTATTAGCCTTATTTTCATTTATATAATTTAGTCGAACAGAAAGATATAACATAGATCTAACTTCACTATTTGATGACAGTGAAAAATATAGAAATCTTTTAAAATCTGCGTTTGAATTTCTGTCAAAACCTTCAGCTATATTATTTGATATAGAAACAGCAGCTCGTTTAATTTGATCTCTAAACGAGAAGTCTTTATTTTCTTGAAAATGAGCATAAATTTCTACAGCTAAATCTTGAGACTTTTGCCAAACTAACAATTCTTCAAATTTTAAAACAGCCATAAAACTTTATACTTATTCCTTGAAACTTTCTACTCTTACTCAATCTTTTTCACTACTGCTTTTGGTGCTTCTTTACGTGTTCCATCAAAACCATCTACTCCTGCAACAGTTGTATACTTTAACACATAACGTTTACCTGGATTAATAATTTGATAAGCAGATTGACACATTAAAGTTGCTTCATGAAAACCACAAAGTATTAACTTTAACTTACCAGGATATGTGTTAACGTCTCCAATAGCATAAATACCAGGTATGTTTGTTTGATAATCTAACGCATTGTTTACTTTAATGGCATTTTTCTCTATTTCTAATCCCCAATTTGCAATTGGTCCTAATTTTGGAGACAAACCAAATAAAGGCACAAAATGATCACATTCTTTTTTGTAAGTTTTAGCGTCTTGCTTAATGGTTACCGCTTCTACTTTGCCATCACCTTCTATACCTATTACTTCTGCTGGAGTAATTAAATTAATTTTTCCTGCAGATTTTAATTCTTGTACTTTTTCTACTGAATCTAAATGACCTCTAAACTCATTACGTCTGTGTATTAAAGTAACCTCTTCTGCTACATCACTTAAAAAGATACTCCAATCTAAAGCAGAGTCGCCTCCACCAGCAATAACTACCTTTTTACCACGGTATAGTTCTGGTTCTTTAATCATGTACTCTACACCTTTATCTTCGTAATCTGCTAGATTATCTATTAAAGGTTTACGTGGCTCAAAACTACCTAATCCACCTGCTATTGCCACAACTGGTGCATGGTGTTTTGTTCCTTTGTTTGTAGTTACAATAAAAGTTCCGTCGTCTTGTTTTTCTATAGTATCTGCACGCTCTCCTAACGTAAAACCTGGCTCAAACTGTTTGCATTGTTCCATTAACTTGTCGGTTAAATCTCCTGCTAAAATTTCTGGATATGCTGGTATATCGTAGATTGGTTTTTTAGGATATAACTCTGAACATTGTCCACCTGGTTGTGGTAATGCGTCTATTAAATGACATTTTAGTTTTAATAATCCTGCTTCAAAGACTGCAAATAGACCTGTTGGTCCTGCACCTATGATTAGTATATCTGTTTTAATCATTTTTTAGATTGTTTTGTGCAAATGTAAAAGGTTAATGTGTTGTGGCTTATGACTTTTGTCAGCTTTACGCTTGCGTTAGCGATAGTAGTGGCATCCTTTTTTTGCTAACTGTACTTTGATTTTTAGTCTATAGGTAGTTGCAAAAAAAGATATAACGGATAGCGCGACCCTTGTGGTAACGCCCTAAACACCAACGTTTGTGACTTTTTCTATCTGTGGAGCGTATTTTTTTATAGTCATCTCTACACCAGATTTTAAAGTCATTTGGTTGACACTACATGAGGTACATGCACCTTGAAGTTGTACGATAACCTCGTTATTTTCTATAGAGATTAACTCTATATCTCCGCCATCATTTTGTAAAAATGGACGAATTTCTTCTAGAGCTTTTTCTACGTTTGTTTTTAGTTCTTGTGCTGTCATTTATTTTTTATTTACCGCAGAACAACCTGCCATAGTTGTAATTTTTATCGCTTCGGTTTCTGGTAAGTTTTCGTTACGATTTACCACTTCTTGCACGACGTTTTGTGTTAGTTTTTCAAAAGCTTTCTCGGTTGGTGTTGCGACTTGCATTGCTGCTGGACGACCAACATCTCCTGCTTCTCTAATACTTTGTACTAAAGGAATTTCTCCTAATAATGGCACATCTAAATCTTCTGCTAGATGTTTTGCTCCTTGTTTACCAAAGATATAGTATTTGTTGTTTGGCAACTCTTCTGGTGTAAAGTAAGCCATATTTTCTATAATTCCTAAAACAGGTACGTTTATACTGTCTTGTTGGAACATAGCCACGCCTTTTTTAGCATCTGCTAAAGCTACGTTTTGTGGTGTACTTACTACTACTGCTCCTGTAATTGGTAAAGATTGCATAATACTTAAATGAATGTCTCCTGTTCCTGGTGGCAAGTCTAATAGTAAGAAATCTAGCTCGCCCCAAGCAGCATCAAATATCATTTGATTTAATGCTTTTGCAGCCATAGGTCCGCGCCAAATTACAGCTTGGTCTGGTTTTGTAAAAAAGCCTATAGATAATATTTTTACACCGTAATTTTCTACAGGTTTCATTTTGGATTTACCGTCTACTGTTACAGATAATGGTTTTTCCATTTCTACATCAAACATAATTGGCATTGATGGCCCATAAATATCTGCATCTAAAACACCTACTTTAAAGCCCATTTTTGCTAACATAATTGCTATGTTAGCGGTAACTGTAGATTTACCTACACCACCTTTACCCGATGCTACTGCAACAATATTTTGAATACCTGGTATTGGTTTTCCTTTAATGGTGTTTGCTTGTGGTTTTTCTGGCGCGTCTACCTTTACGTTTACTTTTATTTTTGCTTTTTCGTACACATGTTTGTGTATGGCTTGCAAAATTTCAACTTCTGTTTTTTTACGTGCTTGTAATGATGGGTTTTTTATTGTAATATCTACTATAACTTCGTCTCCAAAAGTAACTACGTTAGTTACAGATCCGCTTTCTACCATGTTTTGCCCTTCTCCTGGTACTGTTATAGTTTCTAGTGCTTTAAGTATATCTTGTTTGCTTAACTTCATCTTTAAAATATTGTGCTAAAAATCAATTTTTTAACGTGTTTTATAAAGGCTATTTCTAAAATGCAAATATACTACTTATTAAGTGAAGTTAAGCTGTTGTTATTGCAAGTTTTTTTATGGTGAAATAAGGGAAATTTATAAACTTTTAGAAGGATCCCAAAACACCATTTCAAAATTTTGAATTTGGTTATCTTTCACCTTAACACCTTCGCTTTCTAACAGCTGTTGCATTAGGTTAGTACCTTCAAAATGATGTTTGCCGGTTAGCAAACCTTTTCTGTTAACTACACGATGTGCAGGTACATCTTTGTTATGAGAGCCATTCATAGCGTAACCTACTAATCTTGCGCTTCTTTTTGCTCCTAAATAATTTGCAATTGCACCGTAAGATGTTACTCTTCCATAAGGAATTTGTCTTGCGACCTCATAAACCTTCTCGTAAAAACTTAAGGTTTCTGGTTTCATAAGTCTTTAATGATATTAATTAGCGTGACTACAGCTATAACAGCAGTGATGATACCGATACTAAAGTTCATGTTTTTTTGAGACTTTATACGTTTGCTTTTAATTTTTTCGAATAAAAACACATACACATAAAGCATTACAAAAGTACCAGTTGCTGCTCCTGCAACATAAGATGCAATACCAGTTTTATCAAAAGTTAACCATCCAAAACCTGCTAAAGTCAAACTCATATAAGCTTGGTAAGGTATTGGGAAAACGTTTAAAGCAGATAACAGCATACCATAGAAAAAACGACTGTGTTTACTGCGTCTGGTTTGTTCTATTTTGGGTTGTGGTTTCTTTTTAGCTAAAACAAAAAAGTAAATTGCGATTAACACAAAAAGTACAAAAGCAACACGTTGAAGTATTTTTATTATCTCTGGATGCTTACTTAAATACCTTGCAAATATTACTGCTATTAAGGTTTGAAAAATAACAACAATACAAACGCCAACAGAAAAAACCAAACCACGGTTATAGCCTTCTTTTAAGCTAATTTTTGCTGCTGTCATATTAAGCAAACCTGGTGGTATAACACCTACTAATGCAATAATTAGACTTAAGAAAAATGTAATTGTAAGGCCCAAAGGTTATTTTATTTTGAATCTAATATACGTAATTGGTTTGTTTTGTTCTAAATATTGACCTTCGTAAAAGGTTTGTATACTTGTAACTTCTTCTGGACTTCCTTCTTGTCTATACACATCGTTGTTAGAGTACAACACTTCATGCCCTTCTCCATGTAACAGACCTAAGGTGTAACCATGCATAAACTCAGAGTCGGTTTTTAGATTCATTACGCCATCTGGTTTTAATACTTTTTTGTAGCGTTTTAAAAACTCAGAATTGGTCATGCGGTGTTTTGTACGCTTATATTTAATTTGTGGATCTGGAAAGGTGATCCAAATTTCATCCACTTCGTTTTCTGCAAAAACATATTCTATTAATTCTATTTGAGTACGGATAAATGCAGCGTTTGGTATGTTTTCTTCTACTGCTGTTTTTGCGCCTCTCCAAAAACGTGCGCCTTTTATATCTATCCCTATAAAGTTTTTATTTGGATATTTTTTTGCTAAAGCAACTGTATACTCGCCTTTACCGCATCCTAATTCTAGAACAATTGGGTTATTATTTTTAAACACTTGTGCATTCCATTGTCCTTTGTATTGGTAATCCATATCTACCAACTGACTTCTTGTTGGTTGAAATACATTATCAAATGTTTCGTTTTCTTGAAATCGTTTTAATTTGTTTTTGCTTCCCACTTGTTTTAACAATTTGTTATTTCCGGCGTAAAATTAAGGAAATATACCTTAGTACTATTATACTTATCTTTGAAATTAGCTTTTTTGCGTTAAGGATGGAAGTGACATCCTTTTTTTGCTGCCATATATGGCAAAAAAAGATATAACGGACAGCCTGACCACTTGCACTGAGCGTAGTCGAAGTGTGTGGTAACGCCCAAATTTTTATAATGAAAAAAAGAATTCTTGTTGCGCCTCTTAATTGGGGAATTGGTCATGCTACACGTTGCATACCTATTATTAATGCGTTAATTGAACACAATTTTGAACCTGTTATTGCTTCTGATGGTGCTGCTTTAGCACTGCTTAAAAAAGAATTTAAACAGGTTGTCTTTATCGAGTTACCTGCTTACAATGTTACTTATTCTAGATCCAAATCTAGCTTTAAATGGCGCCTTTTTAGACAACTACCTAAGATTAAAAAAGCTATTTTAAAAGAACATTTAGCGATTAAAAAAATTGTACACGATTATGCTATTGAAGGTATAATCTCTGATAACAGAATGGGTGTGTATTGTTCTAAAATTCCGTCGGTATTTATTACTCATCAGCTTAATGTTTTAAGCGGAATGACCACAAAATTAAGCACCTCTTTACATGATTATTATCTAAAAAAGTTTGACGAATGTTGGGTGCCAGATTTTGAAAACACACCTAATTTAAGTGGTAAATTAGGACATGATTTTACTACTAAACTTTTACCTATTAAATATATTGGCGCATTAAGCAGGTTAGAAAAAACACATATCCCTTCTAAGTTTGATATCATGGTCCTGTTATCTGGTCCTGAGCCACAACGTGGATTATTAGAGCAAAAATTATTTAAAGAATTAGCAGACTATAATGGTAATATATTATTTGTAAAAGGTCAGATTGAAGGTGAGCAACGTATTGAAACTAAACAACAGTTTACCATTTATAATTTTATGACTTCTGCAGATTTACAAACAGCTTTAAACAGTTGTGATTTGGTAATTTCTAGATCTGGATATACTACTGTTATGGACTTAGCTAAGTTAGGTAAAAAAGCATTTTTTATACCTACACCAGGACAGTTTGAACAAGAATATATAGCCCAAAATTTAAACGAACAAGGTATTATACCTAGTTGTAACCAAAAAGAATTTTCTTTAAAACAGCTTGAAAAGCTAGATGATTTTACTGGATTTAATGCTTTAGATTGTAATACAGATTTTGAAAGTTTGTTTAAGCTTTTTCAAGCGTAAAAGAAAACTCGCTACCTACGTTTACTTCACTTTCTACGTAGATTTTTTCATCGTGAGCTTCTATAATATGTTTCACTATAGATAATCCTAAACCAGATCCGCCTTCTTTACGCGATCCACTTTTGTCAACTCGATAAAAACGCTCGAAAAGTCTTGGTAAATGTTCTTTACCTATACCTTCGCCATTATCGGTCACTCTTACTATAACTTTGTTTTTAATAAGCCTTTCTATACTAATCTCTGTAGTACCGTTTTGATGGCCATATTTAATAGAGTTTACTACTAAGTTGGTTAGCACTTGCTGGATACGCTCCTCATCACCTTTTACCAGTATTGGTTGTTTGTAGTCCATATCAAACATTAGGCTAATTTTTTTCTTAGCAGCTTTCATTTCTAGTAAGTCAAAAACACTTTTTACTAAATCTACAATATCAAAAGTGGTAACATTAAGTCGTAAATCTCCTACTTCTAATTTGGTAATCATATCTAGGTCTTTTACGATATATATTAATCGTTCTACACCTTTGTTGGCTCTTTCTAGATATTTTTCGGCTACGTTTTTATCTTTCATTGCGCCGTCAAGCAATGTTTCTATATAGCCTTGTACTGTAAATAATGGTGTTTTAAGCTCGTGCGATACGTTACCCATAAACTCTTTACGGTATTCTTCTCTAACCTTTAAAGTTTCTATCTCTAACTTTTTGTCTTTGGCATATTTATCTATTTGCCTGGTTAGCGTAGCCATATCTGTAGTAATACTATGCCTTCTAAAACTGGTAGACTCTAACAAAGTTAGGTCTTTGTAAATTTTGTTTATTCTTTTATAAATAAACTTTTCTACTCTATATTGAATAATTAAAAAGGAAAATGAATATGTAAAAAAAGCAAAAAACAGTATGTGTAATATGTTTATTGTATAAAACAAATACAAAAAAACACTCATTAAGAGCGTTAAAAATACGGTGATTAAAAACGAAGTTTTTAATGCAAACTTGTATGTTTTTTTTAGTTTCAAATAAAAGTTATTCTACAAATTTATAGCCAACACCTTTTACGGTTTTAAAGCTATCGTCGCCAATTTTTTCTCTTAG
The DNA here is from genome assembly GCF_037029245.1 of Mesoflavibacter sp. CH_XMU1422-2. NCBI lineage: Bacteria > Pseudomonadati > Bacteroidota > Flavobacteriia > Flavobacteriales > Flavobacteriaceae > Mesoflavibacter > Mesoflavibacter sp. CH_XMU1422-2. Next base: position 29,193 of record NZ_JAYMEE010000095.1, read on the forward strand.
TTTTCTTATGTGTACATCTATGGTACGTCCGCCAACTACGACTTCGTTACCCCAAACGCGATCTAAAATATTTTCTCTTTTAAAGACTTTACCTGGTTTTGATGCCAACAAAGATAAGAGTTCAAATTCTTTTCTTGGTAAAATAATCTCTTCGTTTCCTAAAATAATCTTGTATTCGTCTCTATTAATGGTAAGTTTACCAATTTTTATAACCGATTGGTTAGTATCTTCAGATTTTAATCGTCTTAAAAGTGCTTTTACTTTACTTATTAACACTTTTGGCTTAATTGGCTTAGTAATATAATCGTCTGCACCAGCATCAAAACCTGCTACTTGAGAGTAATCTTCTCCTCTTGCGGTTAAAAATGTAATAATTGTGCTGCTTAATTCTGGTACTTTTCTAATAGCTTCGCAAGCTTCAATACCATCCATTTCTGGCATCATCACATCTAATATAATAAGGTGTGGTTTTTCTTTTTTTGCTTTTTTAACAGCTTTAATACCGTTATCTGCAGTAATGACTTGGTAACCTTCTGCACTTAAATTATAGCCTACTATTTCAAGAATATCTGGCTCGTCGTCTACTAAAAGAATTTTAATATCTTTCTTATTCATCAGAATGACTTTGTGTTAAAATAATAACGTAAAGATAAAATTATTAAAATTAAATTATCTATTTAATCCATTGATAACAATTAAATAACATTAATTACAACTTATAACCTAACCTAAGGTTTTAGGTTTATGTAATTTACAATCTTTTGCTTACTAAGCATTTAAAACTTTATGTTATATAATTGTAAAAAATGTTATTAGCTTCTTAATAGTTACTTGTAAGACAAAAATCTGTGTATATTTGTAACACACAATATATAACTATTAATTATGAAAAAAATTTACTTTTTACTTTTAACGGTTTTAATGACTGCGACTTCTTTTGGTCAAGTCTTTATTACTGAAATTGCTGACCCTAACAACAACTCAGAAGCTAGATTTATTGAGCTTTATAATGCTGGACCTACAGATGTAGATTTCACAGAAGGTAACGGATGGCAAATTGACAAATACACAAATGCCTCTGCTTCTGTTTCTACCACCTTAGATTTAACAGGAACTATACCTGCTGGAGGTTTTTACGTTATTGGATACGATAACACTCCTGGTACTTTCAACACTGTTTACGGATTTGCTGCAGATCAATTAGATGCTGTTAATAATGGTGTTGTAGGTAGTAACGGTGACGATGATTTAGTTTTAGTTGACGGTACAGATACAATTATTGACTTCTTCGGTGTTCCTGGGGATAATTCAGGAACTTGTGCTGAATATGAAGACGGTAGAGCAGAACGTTCTCCTGCTGTAACTATGGGTAATGCTACTTTTGATGAGTCGGAATGGAATGTTTGGGCTGATAGTGCTGTTTCTGGCTGTACAAATCACACTTTACAAACTCAAGACGCACCTGCTTCTTTTGATCCAGGTTCTTGGATTGGAACAGCTACTGGTCCAGTTGTAACTATTGACTCTGACATTACAGGTTTAGACTACTTTGAAGGTAATGGTCCTTCTGCTGAACAAACTTTTTCTGTATCAGGTATTAACTTAACAGGAAACCTAGATGTTACAGCTCCTACAAATTTTGAAATATCTTCTACTTCTGGATCTGGATTTGGAAGTTCTGTTTCATTAACGCCTTCTGCTGGTTCTGTAGCTTCTACAACTCTTTATGTAAGATTAGTTAGCGGTTTATCTGCAAACACATATTCTGATGTTTTAACTGCATCTTCAACTGGTGCTACATCTGAAACTATTAATGTTTCTGGTGAAGTTTCACCTTCTACTCCTCAATTTAATGTATTAGGTACTCCTGGAGACATGAATTATGGATTAGGTAACGGTCCTTCTAATGAAGAATCTATATTTGTAGAAGGATTATTTTTAACTAATGATATTACAGTAACTGCGCCTACAAACTTTGAAGTATCATTAACTTCAGGTACTGGTTTTGGAGCTTCTGTTACCGTACCACAAGTTAGTGGAACAGTTGCTAACACAGAAGTTTTTGTAAGATTAGCTTCTGGATTAACTGAAGGTGCTTACAGTGGTAATATTACTGTATCTTCTTCTCCTGCTGCAGATCAAACTGTTGCTTTAACTGGTAATGTATTTGGAGCAGCTACAAACGCATTAGTTTTAGTTGGTGTTTATGACGGTCCTTTAACTGGAGGAACTCCTAAAGGAATCGAATTAATAGCTTTAGCAGATATCCCAGATTTAAGCGTATTTGGTATTAGTTCTATTACTAATGGTGCTGGTTCTTCTGCCGGTACAGTTGAATATAATTTCCCTGCAGATGCAGTTTCTGCTGGAGATAGAATTTTCTTAGCAACTGAGTCTACTGGTTTCAATTCATTCTTTGGAATGATGCCTACGTATACAAGTGGTGTTGTTGGAATTAATGGAGATGATGCAATTGAGTTATATGAAGGAACAACAATTATTGACACTTTTGGAGATGTAAATATGGATGGAACTGGAGAAGCATGGGATTATGAAGATGGTTGGGCATACAGAGTTGATGCTACTGGTCCTGATGGCGGTTTTGTTTTAGCTAACTGGACGTTTAGCGATGCTAATGCTTTTGATGGAGAAACAGATAATAGTACAGCTGCTACACCTTATCCGATAGCAACTTATACTAATCCTGTATTATCTAACGCTACATTTACACAAGCTAACTTTAGCATTTACCCTAACCCAGTAAATACAGGTTATGTAAACATCAAAACAACGTCTAACAGCGCTGTAAATGTAACTGTGTTTGACTTATTAGGTAAAAAAGTAATCACTAAAACATTAAGCAACAACAAATTAAATGTATCTAGCTTAAAGTCTGGTGTGTACTTATTAAACATCGAACAAAACGGAGCATCTACGACTAAAAAATTAGTTATTGAGTAATCCTTATTTGATATAAATTTTAAAAGCGTTGCTATTGGCAACGCTTTTTTATTTTCTATACTTTTGTAATCCTATGATAAATACAAAAGACATCTTTAACATTACTACAGAAGAGGCGTTTAAAACACATGCTTTAAACGTGTTTAAATTTCAGTATGAAAACAATAGCGTGTATCGTTCTTTTTGTGATTTATTGTACAAAAACCCAAGTGATGTTACAGCACTACATCAAATACCGTTTTTACCAATTCAGTTTTTTAAATCGCACGACGTTTTAAGCGCTAACACACCAACCGAAATTACTTTTTCTAGTAGTGGTACTACAGGACAAATAACAAGTAAACACCATGTTACCAATTTAAAGGTTTACGAAGACAGTTTTAAAAAAGGATTTGCACATTTTTATGGTAATGTAGAAGATTATACCATCTTGGCGTTATTACCTAATTATTTAGAACGCGAAGGATCGTCTTTAGTCTATATGGTAGATCATTTAATTAAAGACTCTAAACAGCCAAAAAGCGGATTTTATTTAAATAATTTAGACGAATTAAAAGACACTTTACTTCAACTTGAAGATGAAGGTAAAAAAACACTACTAATTGGCGTGTCTTTTGCGCTTTTAGATTTGGTAGAGCGTTATCAATTCGACTTAAAAAATACCATTATTATGGAAACTGGTGGTATGAAAGGTAAACGCAAAGAAATAATTAGAGAAGAGTTACATCAACTTTTAAAATCTGGTTTTGGTGTTGACCAAATACATAGCGAATATGGCATGACCGAACTTTTAAGTCAGGCGTATTCTAAAGGTAATGGTGTGTTTAACTGTCCACCTTGGATGAAAATTTTAACTAGAGATACCGAAGATGCTTTAACCGTTTTTGATACCAAAAAAACAGGAGGCATCAATGTTATAGATTTAGCTAATGTTAACTCGTGTTCTTTTATCGCTACTCAAGATTTGGGTAGACAACTACCAAACGGTAATTTTGAAATTATAGGACGTTTTGATAATAGCGATATTAGAGGTTGTAATCTAATGGTGTTGTAAGGACAAGTTACCACATACGACAAACTATAAATGAAAAAGAAAAATTAGATTTAGTTGATTAGCTAATTTTTGTAAAAAAAAAGCCTGTTTTCAAACTATTGAAAACAGGCTTTTAATTTTATTTATATTTTTTAAGTATAGTGTTAGGTCTAGCGCAGTCCAGACCTTTTTTAATTTATTTAAGACTTCTCGACTTCGCTCTAAGCGACAATTAAACCACTTTTATAATAAAGGTCTTTTTCTTACCTCTATTAATTACAACATACTTATCGTTAATTAAATCTTCTGTCGTTATGGTATAATCTTCACCAACTTTGTCTTTATTAACAGCTACCGAGTTTTCTTTTAACGCACGACGTGCCTCGCCATTACTTGCTAAAAAATTAGTCTCGGCTGACAGTGCTGCAATCATATCTAAACCAGCGTCTATTTTATCTTTACTTACCTCAGCTTGTGGCACACCTTCAAAAACATCTAAAAATAAACTTTCGTTTAACTGTTTGATATCGTTTTTAAAGTCTTTACTAAACAAGATTTGAGATGCTTTTACAGCATTTTCGTATTCTTCTTTACTGTGCACAAAGGTTGTAACTTCTTCAGCTAATTTTTTCTGTAAAGCTCTAAAACCAGGATTCTCTTTATGTTCTGCAATTAAAGTATCTATCGTGTCTTTATCTAAAAACGTAAAGATTTTAATGTACTTTTCTGCATCTTCATCTGTAGTATTTAACCAAAACTGGTAGAATTTATACACGCTAGTTTTATCGGCATCTAACCATACGTTACCACCTTCACTTTTACCAAATTTAGATCCGTCTGCTTTTGTAATTAATGGGCAAGTCATAGCGTATGCTTTTGCGGTATCGTCGCCAACATTCATACGTCTAACAAGTTCTGTTCCTGTAGTTATGTTTCCCCATTGGTCACTTCCACCCATTTGTAATTTACAACCCATGGTTTTGTGTAAATGGTAAAAATCGTACCCTTGGATTAATTGGTAAGTAAACTCGGTAAAGCTCATACCAACGCTACCTTCTTCGCCACTAAAACGCTTTTTTACAGAGTCTTTTGCCATCATGTAGTTTACGGTAATACGCTTACCAACATCACGTGCAAAATCTATAAAGCTAAAGTTTTTCATCCAATCATAGTTATTAACTAAAACTGGTGCGTTTTTTTCTGTAGAGTTAAAATCTAAAAAGCGAGACAGTACGCTTTTTATACCAGCTACATTATGGTTTAGTGTTGCTTCGTCTAATAAGTTACGCTCGTCACTTTTACCAGAAGGATCACCAATCATACCCGTTGCACCACCAACTAAAGCAATTGGTTTATGACCTGCTTTTTCTAAATGCACTAACAAAATAATTGGCACTAAACTACCTATGTGTAAAGAATCTGATGTTGGATCAAATCCAATATAAGCAGTAGTCATTTCTTTATCAAGTTGCTCTTCTGTTCCAGGCATGATGTCGTGTACCATACCTCTCCAACGTAATTCTTCTACAAGTGCGTTTGCCATCTTAAATTATTTTATTTAATGAAGCCACAAAGATAAAAATAGTGCCATAAAATCTGTACAATATCTTATATTTATTACTTTAGTAGCATGATTTTAGTCACAGGAGGAACGGGATTAGTTGGCGCACATTTGTTGTTTCATTTATTAAATGAAAACCAGCCAATACGTGCTATTTATAGAAATGAAAAAAAGTTTGATACCGTTAAACGTATTTTTGGCTATTACACCAACAATGCAGACACTTTATTTGATACTATTGAATGGGTTAAAGCAGATCTAAACAATATCCCACAACTTACCGAAGCTTTTAAAGACATAACACACGTGTACCATTGTGCCGCATTTGTAAGTTTTGAACCTGATAAGTTTAATTTGTTACAAAAGACAAATATAAAAGGTACCGCAAATATTGTTAACTTTTGTATTGATCATAAAGTTGAAAAACTATGTTACGTTAGCTCTATTGCTGCTTTAGGCGCTTCTTTAAACAAGGCTATTACCGAAGACACCGAATGGAATAATGAAATTGACAACAGTGTTTATGCCATTACTAAATATGGTGCAGAACTTGAAGTTTGGCGCGGTACACAAGAAGGTTTGGATGCTGTAATTGTTAATCCTGGTGTTATTATTGGACCTGGTGTTTGGCGCTACGGTAGTGGTAGTTTAATAAAAATGATTTACAACGGACTAAAATATTACACCACTGGATCTACTGGTTATGTTGATGTTAATGATGTTGTAAAAGCAATGATACAACTTGTAAAAAGCGATGTAAAAAACGAACGCTATATTCTAGTTTCTGAAAACTTATCTTTTAAAGATTTTTTTACCAAAACCGCTAATTATTTAGGTGTAAAACCGCCACAAAAAGAAGCTAAACCTTGGTTATTAAATATTGCTTGGCGTTTGGATTGGCTAAAACATAAATTAACCAGAAAACGCAGAGTCTTATCTAAGCAAACCGCAAATAGCGCAGTTACAACAACTATTTACAGTAATAATAAAATTAAAGACGCTATAGGTTTTGAGTTTTTACCAATGGATAAAAGTATAAAGACTACGATTAGTTTTTTTAAAAACGATTTAAAGTAAAGTTTAAAACTTAATTAGTTTCTTTTTTAAGAAGATTTTGGTCTAGTTTTAACTCTGCTTTCTTTAACTCTTTTTTCTCCTTTTCCTTTTTTTTCTTTTCTTTATTTTGAATGGCTTTATACTTATCTCTTAGCTTTGTAACACTGTCTTTTACTCTATCGTAAATTTTGTCATAGACTTTTATATCATGAGAATAGTAAGTGTTGCTATTAACAAATTGCATACTATCTATGCCATGTTTTTTATAAATATACTCAACTGGTTTTATACCATTATTTTCTAGTATACGCTTATTTATTCCTTTAGCAGAAGACATAATAGAAATCTCTACCAAAACATCAACCATTTTATCTTCAGAGAGTAAATCTTTTGGTTTTTCTGGTTTTTCTATATCATAACAAGACACAAACAGTGTCAAAACTAAAAGGTATAAAAGGCTACTGTGTTTCACTATAAATTATCTATCAAAAGTTAATCGTTTTGCATACTTGGTATCATAAAACTTGAAGTTTTTGTATGCTAAACCACCGTTTATAAACGTATGGGTAATCCTAGATTTAAATGTAGTACCTTCAAACGGAGACCAACCACATTTATATAAAATGTTTTCTTTTTTAACGGTCCAAGGGTTATTTAAGTTAACGATTACTAAATCTGCGTAATAGCCTTCTTTTATAAAACCTCGTTTTTCTACATCAAATAAAATTGCAGGATTGTGACAAAACTTTTCTACAATTTTCTCAATTGAAATATCACCGTCGTGATGCATTTCTAATAATGCAGGTAAAGCGTGTTGTACTAATGGTCCGCCAGAAGGTGCTTTTGTGTAGACATTAGATTTTTCTTCAAATGTATGAGGTGCATGGTCTGTTGCAATAACATCTATTTTATCATCTAAAAGCGCCTTTAATAATTGATCACGATCTTTTTCTGTTTTTACAGCAGGATTCCATTTAATTAATGTTCCTTTTTCGTCATAATCTTTATCGCAAAACCATAGGTGATGTATACAAACTTCGGCAGTAATTTTTTTATCCTTTAATGGTATGCTATTATCAAACAGCTCGGTTTCTTTTCCTGTTGATAGGTGAAACACGTGTAATCTTGCGCCTGTTTTCTTTGCTAATTCTATTGCTTTAGAAGACGATAAATAACATGCATCTTCACTTCTAATTATTGGATGAAAGTGTACAGGAATATCATCTCCGTAACGTTCTTTATAAATCTCTAAATTGGCTTTAATTGTAGCTTCGTCCTCACAATGTACAGATATTAAAAGGTCTGTACTTTTAAAGATTTTTTCTAAAACTTCTGGATTATCTACAAGCATATTTCCTGTTGATGATCCTAAGAATAATTTTAATCCTGCAACTTCTTTTTTATTGACTTTAAGGATTTCTTCTAAATTATCATTTGTACCACCAAACATAAACGAGTAGTTTGCCAAAGATGTTTTTTCTGCACGGTCAAATTTATCGTTTAACGCTTCTATAGTTGTAGTTTGCGGGTTGGTGTTAGGCATTTCTATAAACGATGTAATACCACCAGCAATTGCAGCTCTAGATTCGGTTTCTATATTTGCTTTATGGGTTAAACCTGGTTCTCTAAAATGAACCTGATCGTCTATTGCACCTGGTAATACGTATTGTCCTTCTGCATCAAATACATTAACATCTGCAGATTTTGGACTTATAGATGGTGCTATTTTTGTAATAATTTCGCCTTCTATTAAAATGTCTCCGTTAACGATTTCTCCTTCGTTTACGATTTTTGCATTTTTTATTAAAGTGATTTTTTGATGCATAATGCTTTATTTCTTTTTAAATATACTTTTTATTTTCATAGCAATCACTCCAAAAATGGCTTCGGATATGATGCTAGAACTTAATTTAGATTCGCCTTTTATTCTGTCTACAAAAATAACAGGTATTTCTACGATTTTAAAACGTTTTAAATATGCTTTAAATTTCATTTCTATTTGAAATGCGTACCCTACAAACTTTATATCTTCTAAGTCTAGTGTCTCTAAAACTTGTCTTTTATAACATACAAAACCTGCTGTTGCGTCTTTTATACGCATTCCTGTTATAAATCTAACGTAAAATGATGCTCCATAAGATAAGATTATACGACCTAATGGCCAATTTACAACATTTACACCTTTAACATATCTTGATCCTATTGCAATGTCTGCGCCATCTACATGGCATGCTTTATATAGTTTTTCTAAATCTTTTGGGTTGTGAGAAAAATCTGCATCCATTTCAAAAATGTAATTGTATTCTTTTTCTAAAGCCCAATAAAACCCATGTATGTAGGCTGTACCTAGTCCAGATTTTTCTTTTCTAACAGACAAAAACAACTTGTCTTGATAGTGTTTTTGAAGACGCTGTACTTTTTCTGCAGTTCCATCTGGAGAATTATCATCTACCACTAAAATATGGAACTCTTTTTTTAAATTGAAAACAGCTTTTATAATTGCTTCTATATTTTCAACTTCGTTGTACGTTGGTATAATGACAATCGCGTCTTGCATTAATTCTTTTAAAAATTTAGGCAAATGTACATTTTATAGGGTTAAATGTTTATAAAAAAACCTTAATAATTGCCATTTTTTTGCTTTAAAAAGTAATAATTTTACCACGTGATTAGAGAAATTATAAATACAGATATTATTACACTAATATTTATAGTGTGCTTAATTTGTATTGCCTTAAGTAAATTAATCTACACAAAACGTTTCGAGATTTTTTCTTACTTAGTTGTTAATAACCGATACACAAAGTTATTTTCAAAAGATCAGCATTTTATTGAGCTTTTTGATGGCATACTGTTTATAAACTTGTGCCTTAATGCCGCTATCTTTTTTTACTTGTTTATAAACAACTTTGTTGGCGAGACGATTTCGCAATTACTAATCTTAAAATATGCACTTTTAATAGCTTGCTTTTTTATAGTAAAAGTACTTCTAGAACGTTTATTATCTAGCATTTTTGAGATAGAATTGCTTATTAAAGATTATCTGTTTACTAAAACTAGTTACAGAAATTATCTAGGTTTATTGTTACTACCAATTAATGCAATATTAATATACTCGGTCACTCCAAATCTTAATACACTGATTATTATAAGCTTGCTAGGGTTAACTGTTTTTAGTTTAGGTTTATTAACTTTTTTTAAAGCTAATCTTAATGTATTTAAAAGAAGTATGTTTTATTTTATTTTGTATCTTTGCGCTCTCGAAATCGCACCTTACCTTATTGTTTATCAATTTATAGCAATAAAATAGGCCTAAAAATTTAAAGATACTTATGAAAGTGAAAACCATTTTAGTCTCGCAACCAGAACCTAAAATTGAAAATTCGCCATACTTTGATCTTTCAGAAAAGCAGAAAGTTAAAATTGATTTTAGACCTTTTATTCACGTAGAAGGTGTATCTACTAAAGAAATTAGACAACAAAAAGTAGATTTGACTAAATACACTGCAATTATCCTAACCAGTAGAAATGCAGTAGATCACTTTTTTAGAGTAGCCGAAGAAATGCGCTTTAAAGTACCAGATACAATGAAGTACTTTTGCCAATCTGAAGCTGTAGCTTTTTACTTGCAAAAATACGTAGTTTACAGAAAACGTAAAATTTATGTAGGTAAACGTACTTTTGCAGAGCTTTCGCCATTAATCAAAAAGTATAAAGACGAAAAATTTTTATTACCAACAACAGACAAGTTAAAGCCAGAAGTACCAACCATATTAGATGGACTTGGTGTAGATTGGAAAGAAGCTATTTTTTACAGAACTGTAATTAGTGACCTATCAGACTTAGCCAACGTGTACTATGACATATTAGTGTTTTTTAGTCCATCTGGTATCGAGTCTTTATTTCATAATTTTCCTGACTTTAAGCAAAACGATACAAGAATTGCTGTGTTTGGTAATACTACCATTAAAGCTGTTGAAGAAAAAGGGTTACGTGTAGATATATCTGCACCAACACCAGAAACACCTTCTATGACTATGGCTTTAGAAAAATACATTAAAGAAGTAAATAAAGGAAAGTAAAAACTTCTCTTTAAACAGTATAAAAAAAGCGCTATCTAAATAATTTAGATAGCGCTTTTTTACTTTAACACTTGGTTTGTATTACTCAGCATAACGTTGCGGTCCGCCACGTCTAATTTCTTCACTTGCGTAAGATTCAAACTTTTCAAAGTTAGTTCTAAACGCATTAGCTAGTTTAAAAGCTGTTTTGTAATATTCTTTATCATTATTCCAAGTTGCTCTTGGACTTAAAACTTCTGTTGGTACACCTGGACAACTTCTTGGTTGCGCTACACCAAATACAGAATGAATGTGATAATCGTTATAATTGTATAAACCTAAATCACCATTTAATACCGCATTAATCATAGCTCTAGTGTATTTTAGTTTAATTCTGCTTCCTACACCATAAGATCCGCCAGTCCATCCAGTATTAACTAGCCAAACGTTTACGCCAGCTTCTTTCATCTTTTTACTTAACATCTCTGCATATTTTGTAGGATGTAAAGGCATAAAAGGAGCTCCGAAACACGCTGAAAAACTTGGTACTGGTTCTGTAATACCTGCTTCTGTACCTGCTACCTTAGCTGTGTAACCTGATATAAAATGGTAAGCAGCTTGTGCTGGTGTTAATTTTGAAATTGGAGGTAATACACCAAAAGCATCTGCAGTTAAGAAGAATATGTTTTTAGGGTTTTTACCAATAGACGGTTTTTGGATGTTATCAATATGATAAATTGGATAACTAACACGTGTATTTTGTGTGATTGAAGTATCTGCAAAATCTACAACGCCATTATCATCCATAATAACATTTTCTAAAATTGCACCTCTTTTTATTGCTCTAAAAATATCTGGTTCTTTTTCTTCAGAAAGATCAATTACTTTAGCATAACATCCACCTTCAAAATTAAACACAGAGTTTTCTGATGTCCAACCATGCTCATCATCTCCAATTAATTTTCTATTTGGATCTGCAGACAATGTTGTTTTTCCTGTTCCTGATAAACCAAAAAAGATAGCTGTTTCATCATTTTCTCCTACGTTAGCACTACAGTGCATTGGCAACGTATTTTTAAACACAGGTAAAATAAAGTTTAAAGCAGAAAAAATACCTTTCTTAATTTCTCCAGTATAACCTGTTCCACCAATTAAGGCTATTTTTCGTGTAAAATCTAAAATAGCAAAGTTATGTTGACGTGTTCCATCTACTTCTGGATCTGCCATAAAACCTGGTGCATTTACTACAGTCCATTCTGGAGTAAAGTTATTTAACTCTTCTTCTGTTGGTCTTAAAAACATGTTATAAGCAAACATGTTACTCCAAGGTAATTCGTTAATTACTCTAATATTTAGTTTGTAATTATCATCTGCGCAAGCATACGCATCTCTTACAAAAACTTCTTTATCAGAAAGGTAAGCGGTTACCTTATCATATAATTTCTGAAATTTATCCGAATCAAACGGAATATTAATATCTCCCCACCAAATTTTATCTTCGGTAATACTATCTTTTACAATAAAACGATCTTGAGGAGAACGACCTGTAAACTCTCCAGTATTAATTGCTAAAGCTCCAGAAGATGCTTCTACTCCTAAACCTTTTTCTATAGTTACATCATGTAATTGATCAGGTGTTAGTTGATATTGTACTTGTGCATTTTTGATTCCGTACTGTTCTAACGAAATCGTTTTCGTGGATTGTGTATGGTTTACCATAATTTGTTTGTGTTGTTTAAAGTGCAAAGGTAAAATTTAATATAAATTAACGCTAAGTAAAACTTGTTAATTCTCTTTATATTTTAAAAAGTTTATTAACAATATAGCCCATGACGCGATTAACAAAGCGCCACCTATTGGTGTTATTAATGCAATTTTGCTAAAATCAAAACCTGTTAAATCATTTGTAGCTAGACCATATATTGAGCCTGAAAAAAAGATAACACCTACAAATACTAAATAAAATATTGTTGATTTTGTTTTTTCTGAAATCTTATCAATAAGTCCTATAAATAACAAGAATAATGCGTGATACATTTGATAACGTACACCAACTTCAAAAGTTTGCAATTGCTCTGCATCTAAAACTTCCTTTAATCCATGAGCCCCAAAAGCACCAATTATAACGCTTGTTAAACCTAAAAATGAAGCTAAAATTAGAATTCTTTTATTCATAATAATTTAATCTTAACACAAAAATACAGTAAGTATTTATTAAATTCGTATAAAAATATAAGATACTTTAAAAATATTACATAAAAATTAAAAATAGTTAATAACCTTTATGCGACATATATTAGTTATAGGTTCCGGAAAATCAACCTCTTACTTATTCAAATATTTATTAGAACAATCTGAAACTGAAAATCTGCACATTACCGTTGGTGATTTAGACATTGATAATGCTAAAAAAATGATTGGTAATCATAAAAATGCTACAGCTATAACTTTAGATGTCTTTGATAAAAACTCTAGAGAAGATGCTGTTAAAAAAGCAGATATTGTTATCTCTATGCTACCTGCAAGATTTCATATAGAAGTTGCTAAAGATTGTGTGACCTACGGTAAAAATATGGTTACAGCATCTTACATAAGTGACGAGATGCAAGCTTTAGACCAACAAGTTAAGGATAAAGGTTTAGTTTTTATGAACGAAATTGGTGTAGATCCTGGTATTGACCACATGAGCGCTATGCAAGTGATAGACCGTATTCGTGATAAAGGCGGAAAAATGATACTATTTGAATCATTTTGTGGCGGACTTGTAGCACCAGAAAGTGATAACAATCTTTGGAACTATAAATTTACTTGGAATCCAAGAAATGTTGTTGTTGCCGGACAAGGTGGCGCAGCAAAATTTTTACAAGAAAACACCTATAAATACATTCCTTATCACAGATTATTTAGACGTACCGAATTTTTAGAAATTGAAGGTTTTGGACGCTTTGAAGCTTATGCTAATCGCGATTCTTTAAAATACCAAAGCGTTTACGGATTAGATAATATCAGGACATTATACAGAGGTACAATGCGTCGTGTAGGATTTTCTCGTGCTTGGCAAGCTTTTGTGCTATTGGGCATGACAGACGATAGCTACACCATAGATGATAGTGAAAACATGAGCTACCGCGACTTTGTAAACTCTTTTTTACCATACAGTCCAACAGACTCTGTAGAACTTAAATTTAGACACGCATTAAAGATAGACCAGGATGATATGGTTTGGGACAAGTTTGTAGAGCTTGATATTTTTAACCCTAATAAAATGGTCGAACTTAAAAAAGGAACACCAGCTCAAATCCTTCAAAAAATACTAATGGATAGCTGGACACTAGCACAAGAAGACAAAGATATGCTAGTGATGTATCACAAATTTGGATACGAGTTAGATGGCAAAAAACACCAAATAGACTCAACAATGGTTTGTTTAGGCGAGGATCAAACCTACACAGCTATGGCAAAAACCGTAGGCTTACCCGTTGCAATAGCTACATTAGCCATATTAAATAAAAAAATTACTACACCAGGTGTACAACTTCCAATAAATAAAGAAGTGTACACACCAATTCTTGAAGAATTAGAAAACTACGGTATTATTTTTAAAGAAACCAAAGTACCTTATTTAGGGTATAATCCTTTAAATATTTAAAATTATTATAGCGTTACCGTACCGAACAAATCGGTACGGTCGGGCTAGGAATTTATACAGAGCGGAGTCGAAGTATTGCAATTCCTCGCTCGTACCTCGCTGTGGGATTTACATTACTATCCCTAACGCGCTAGCCAAAGGTAATTACACAAAATAAAGTTTTAGTTTAAAACAAAATACTTACTTTTATCTTTTAAACTATAAGCTTAAATCTTTTGAAAACTTCAAATAACAATATTATCATAGACGGTATTGACAAGAAAATATTACGCGCACTTATGGAAGATGCCCGTACACCTATATTAGAAATTGCTAGACAAGTTGGTATTTCGGGCGCTGCAATACACCAACGTTTACGTAAGCTAGAAAAATCTAAACTTATTGCTGGATCTAAATTTGTAATAAATCCTAAAGTTTTAGGCTATACTACTATGGCGTTTGTTGGGATTTATTTAGATAAAGCCATTAGTAATCCGCAAGCTGTAAAACAATTACAAAAAATACCTGAAGTTATCGAGTGTCATTATACTACAGGTAATTGGAGTATTTTAATTAAGATTCTTTGTAAAGACAACTCGCATTTAATGCACTTATTAAATAGTCAAATTCAATCTATAGAAGGTGTTTCTAGAACAGAAACGTTTATTTCTTTAGATCAACAGATAGAAAGACAAATTAAAATCTAAAACGATACAATTTTATTATAAAAGAGAATAAAAGAACACCTCAAAATATTAAAATTTTGAGGTGTTTTTTTGCGTTAAGGATTGAGCAACTGTCGGAGCACATCTTTGATTGCGACTTGCGAAAGCCTGACGCACTTTTGCCATTAAAAGCAAAAGTGTGTAACGCCCAAACATTAATCTAGTCTCTGGACATAAATAATTGAAGTATATACCAAAACAATAACATTACTGAAGCAAATATACCCAAAGCGGCTCCTACGTATTGATCACCAGTATATTCATATTTTACTTTAGATGTTTGATATAAAATTGCTGCTCCTGCAAACACAACCATTCCTACAGAAAACCATAGTCCTAAATCAAAACCAAAAATAGTTCCTGCAACGATTAATCCAATAGCTACAAAGCTTCCTATAACCAAACCTGTTTTAAGGAAAGAAAAATTCTTATTTGTCATGAATACTGTTGCTGTCAAACCTGCAAAAAGGCAAAGTGTAATTATTGCTGCTTGAGTTAACATTTCTGATCCTGTAGAATGATATGCCGCAAGATATATCATTGGTAAAAAAATGATTGCTTCTAAAAGCACATATAGCCCTAATCCTAAGTATTGGGTTTGTTTTGAAGGATTATGAGCAAGTTTATCTGCCATACTACTTCCAAACCAAAAAAGACCCAAGACTATTAACCAAGAAAAGCTACTTCCAAACATAAGGTTAATTAACGAAATAACTGCATCTTCAAACATACCTATAAAGATATACTCTAGTAATACAAAACCTAAAATTGCAAATGCAACGTGAGTATAAGTTTTACGATAAAAAATAGCTTTTTCACTACCTTCTAAATTGCCAACTAATATTGGACCTTGAATTTGATTTTCCATATAAAAATTGTTGTTTAATTAGATTTTAAATATAAACAAAAAAGCCGAAGAAATCGTTTTTCTTCGGCTTGATTTATAGTCAAATAATATTTATTTAATCTCGACTTCCAAATACTTGTAATGCCCAATATAATAATGAGGCTAAAGCACCAATTGCTGCAACTAAATAGGTTCTTGCTGCCCATTTTAAAGCATCTTCACTACCTTTATATTCTTCTGGAGTTACCATATTTTTAGCTTTTAACCATGCTAATGCGCGGTTACTTGCATCATACTCAACAGGTAAAGTGATAAAACTAAATAAGGTAGCAAATCCCATCATAATTAATCCAGCAACTGCTACATAAAAACCACTACCGCCTAAAGCATTAGATGCCATTAATACTATACCACCAATTACAACCCATTGTGACATACTTGATGTGACTTGTACAATAGGAACTAATTTAGATCGCATCGTTAGATATTGATACGCTGTAGCATGTTGTACAGCGTGACCAACTTCGTGAGCAGCTACTGCTGCTGCTGCTGCGTTAGCATGATTGTATACTACTTCGCTTAAATTTACTGTTTTATCTACCGGATTGTAATGGTCTGTTAATTGACCTCTTGTAGAAATTACTTTTACATCTTGTATACCATGATCGGCTAACATTTTTTCTGCTATTTGAGCGCCTGTCATTCCGTTACGTAAATGTACCTTAGAGTAATGTGCAAATTTTCGTTTTAATTGACTACTTACCATACCACTTATTAATGCAATAACACCTATTAGTATGTAGTAACCCATGTATCCTGTAAACATGTTTTTCTCTTTTTAATGTTAATGACTTAAATATAACAAAAAGTAAGCCAATTTAATGTTAGGTAATTTTGTCAGAAAAACAATGTCAGTTCTTTTTAAACTGCATCAACAGACCAGTTAAAAGCTTCTGCGATTTCTTGATAAACAATTTTTCCGTTAACAACATTTAATCCTTTTGCTAACATTTTATCATTTTCGCAAGCTTTTTTCCAACCTTGATTGGCCAATCGTAAAACGTAAGGTAAAGTTACATTTGTTAGAGCTAAAGTTGAAGTGTATGGTACTGCTCCTGGCATATTTGCAACGCAATAATGCACAACATCATCTATAATATAAGTTGGTTCTTCATGCGTGGTTGGTTTTGAGGTTTCTACACAACCACCTTGGTCTACTGCAACATCTACGATAACTGTTCCTGGGCGCATTTCTTTTAACATATCTCTGGTAATTAAGTTTGGTGCTTTTGCACCTTTTAATAATACACCACCAACAATTAAATCGTGATCTTTTATACGTTTTCTTATATTAAATTCGCTAGAAAACTCTGTAACCACATGATTTGGCATTACATCATTTACATAACGTAGTTGTTTCATGTTTATATCCATAATAGTTACGTGTGCGCCTAATCCTGCAGCCATTTTTGCGGCTTGAATACCAACAACTCCAGCTCCAAGAACTAAAACTTTTCCTGGCGGAACACCTGGTACACCACCTAAAAGTACACCACGACCTTTAATGGGTTTTTCTAAATATTTGGCACCTTGTTGTATTGCCATACGTCCTGCCACTTCAGACATTGGTGTTAATAAAGGTAATGATCCGTCGGTATCTTCTACAGTTTCGTATGCTATACAAACCGCTTCGCTTTTTAACATTGCTTTAGTCAGTGCTTCACTAGACGCAAAATGAAAATAAGTAAATACCACATGATGCGATTTTATAAGCGGATACTCTTCTGCAATTGGCTCTTTAACCTTAACAATCATATCACTTAAAGTATAAACTTCTTCAATAGTTTCTAAAATTGTTGCACCAACATCTTTGTAATCTTGATCAAAAAAACCGCTACCAAAACCGGCATCTTTTTGCACATAAACAGTGTGATTGTTCTTGATTAATTCGAAAACTCCAGCTGGTGTCATACCTACTCTATTTTCGTTGTTTTTGATTTCCTTTGGAATACCGATTTTCATTTTTTTATTGAATTTGAAGATTATAGCGTATGAAAATTACAATGAAATTTTTAGCTATCCCAAAGAGAATGATGTGTTTACAGGATTTTTATGGAATTGATATTTTGACGGATTTATTTTGAAAAATTAGCATTTTTTGTTCTCGATACAACGCTCCTTTGGTCGCATCACTCGAACTGACGTATTGTAAATATAGTTCTCGTCACTTCGAGTGATTTGTGAGGTACGATCAAATTGTATCGAGAAGTTTTATATCTTTTAATCATGAAAATCTCATATGTTTATATTTTGAAATGTTCTGATAATACCTACTATACAGGAATTACTTCTAATTTAGAACAACGGATTACAGAACATAAGTTTGGTAAACACATTGAAAGTTACACCTATAATCGAAGACCTATCGAACTTAAGTTTTATGCTGAATTCACTGATATAAGTATAGCAATCCAAACTGAAAAGCAAATAAAAAAATGGTCTAAAGCGAAAAAAGAAGCATTGATTAATGATGAATTTGAAAAGCTTCCTAATTTGGCTAAAAAGAAATTTTAAATAATTAGTTCTCGATACAACGCTCCTTTCGTCGCGTCACTCGAACTGACGTATTGTAAATATAGTTCTCGTCACTTCGAGAGATTTGTGAGGTACGAGCAAATTGTATCGAGAAGTTTTATATCTTTTATACATGAAAATCTCTTATGTATATATTTTAAAATGTTCTGATAATACCTACTATACAGGAATTACTTCTAATTTAGAACAACGGATTACAGAACATAAGTTTGGTAAACACATTGAAAGTTACACCTATAATCGAAGACCTATCGAACTTATGTTTTATGCTGAATTCACTGATATAAGTATAGCAATTCAAACTGAAAAGCAAATTAAAAAATGGTCTAAAGCTAAAAAAGAAGCATTGATTAATGATGAATTTGAAAAACTTCCTAATTTGGCTAAAAAGAAATTTAAATAGCTAGTTCTCGATACAACGCTCCTTAAGTCGCGCCACTCGAACTGACGTATTGGTATTAAACCTATCTTCACTTCGAGTAATTTGTGAATTAAGAGCAAATTGTACCTAAAAGTCTTAACTTCTTTTAAACTCAATTTACTCTATATATTTCAATAAGTTCTCGATGCAACGCTCCTTACGTCGCGTCACTCGAACTGACGTGTTGGGATTAAATCTATCGTCACTTCGAGTAATTTGAGAGATACGAGCAAATTGTATCGAGAAGTATAAAAAAAGCCTTCAAAAATTATTGAAGGCTTTTTGGTATTTTTTAGTCATGTCATTTCGAATTCACGTGAGACATCGCACACGATATGTAATAATTATGTGATTTCTCCTAGCGTCGAAATGACTCAACTTTTTCTTATTTAAAACTCCTATGAACTCAGTGTGACAATTTGTATTAAAAGATTCCTGCTTTTGCAGGAATTTATCCTACGATATTCACAATTTTACCTGGTACAATAATTACTTTTTTAGGTGTACGACCTTGTAATTGTTCTTGTGTTTTTTCGTGAGACATAACGGTTTTTTCAATCTCATCTTTGCTCATATCTAACGGTAATTCAAGTGTAAAACGCATTTTACCATTAAACGAAATTGGATAATTCTTACTGCTTTCTACTAAATGCTTTTCTTCAAAAACTGGGAAAGGCGCTGTAGAAATTGACATTTCATTACCTAATTGATGCCATAACTCTTCTGCAATATGTGGCGCGTAAGGCGATACTAAAATTAGTAATGGCTGTAAAATATCACGACTTGTACATTTTTGCGCTGTTAGCTCGTTAACCGCAATCATAAAAGTAGATACCGATGTATTGAAAGAGAAATTCTCTATATCTTCTTCTACCTTTTTAATGGTTTTATGTAAGGTTTTTAAGTTGTCTTTTGTAGGTTCTGCATCGGTAATTTTTAAACCGTTATCGTCTACGTATAACTTCCATAATTTTTTAAGGAAACCATGCACACCTGTAATACCTGCAGTATTCCAAGGTTTTGCTTGCTCTAACGGACCTAAAAACATCTCATACAAACGTAAGCTATCTGCACCGTAATCTTCACAGATTTGATCTGGATTAACCACGTTGTATTTTGATTTTGACATTTTTTCGACCTCTCGATTTACTTTAAAAGTACCATCTTCTTCAGTAATAAAAACTGCATCTTTAAATTCTGGACGCCAATTTTTGAATGCTTCGGTATCTAATTCATCTGAAGCGTTAACGAAAGAAACATCTGCGTGAATTTGTCTAAAAGTAACTTTACTAGTATCATTCACACCTTTATCAGAACATTCATTCTTAAATTCTTCCCATTTAGAACTTTCAGATGAAATATAATCACTGCTATTTATAAGATCTGATGATAGATAAATCCCAAGTCCTTTACCATCATGAATTGCTTCAAATACAAAAGCACTAGTCCCAAGTATCATTCCTTGGTTTATTAGCTTTTTAAAAGGCTCATCTACGTTTACAAAATGTCTATCTTTTAAAAATTTAGTCCAAAAACGTGCATACAATAAATGTCCTGTAGCGTGCTCGCTTCCACCAATGTATAAATCTACATTTTCCCAGTAGTTAAGCGCATCTTCGGTTGCAAATGCGTTACCACGATTGGCTTGTTCTTCCATATATCTAAAGAAATACCAAGAACTTCCTGCCCAACCTGGCATGGTGTTAAGCTCTAAAGGATAAATACCGTTATGAGATTCCTCGTCAGTCGTTCCTCCTTCTGTCGGAATGACAAGATCGTTAGATACAATTTTGTTATTTTTTGTGTCCCAAGCCCAAACATCTGCACGACCTAATGGTGGCTCGCCAGTTTCGGTTGGTAGATATTTTTCTACTTCAGGTAAGGTAATTGGCAAATGTTTTTGGTCTATCATTTGTGGCATACCATTAACATAATACACTGGGAAAGGTTCTCCCCAATAACGCTGACGACTAAATACTGCGTCACGTAAACGGTAGTTGGTTTTTCCTTGTCCTTGTCCTATTTGTTCTAGCTCAAAAATAGCACGTTTGGTTGCTTTTTTGTAGTTCATTCCGTTAAGGAAATCGCTATTAGCAATCACGGTTTTTTCTTTATCTGCAAACGCTGCTTCGCTTATGTCTACACCTTCAAAAATATTTGGGATTTCGATATTAAAATGTTTTGCAAAATCATAATCACGTTGGTCGCCACAAGGTACAGCCATTACTGCTCCTGTACCATAGCTAGCCAATACGTAATCGCCAATCCAAATTGGGATTGGTTCTTTAGTAAACGGATGCTCTGCATACGCACCTGTAAATGCACCAGAAATGGTTTTTACATCTGCCATACGGTCGCGTTCGCTACGTTTTGCAGTTGCTTCGATGTAGGCATTTACCTCATCTTTTTGTTCTGGTGTTGTAATTTTTGAAACCAAATCGTGCTCTGGCGCTAAAGTCATAAAACTAACACCAAATATAGTATCTGGTCTTGTGGTGAAAACTTCTATAGTTTCGTTATGATCTTTGACGTTAAAAGTTACAGAGGCTCCAACCGATTTACCTATCCAGTTACGCTGACTTTCTTTTAACGCATCTGTCCAATCGATGCTATCTAAACCTTGTAATAATCGCTCTGCATACGCCGAAATACGCATAGACCATTGTGTCATTTTTTTGCGCACTACAGGATGACCGCCACGTTCTGACACGCCATTTACAATCTCGTCGTTAGCTAAAACGGTTCCTAAAGCCGGACACCAATTTACTTCAGTTTCGGCTAAATACGTTAATCTGTATTTTAATAATATGTCTTGTTGTTTTTCAGAAGAAAAGGCTTGCCATTCTTCAGCAGAAAATGTTTCAACATCTTCATCACAAACAGCGTTTACGTTTGTATTTCCTTCAGAAGAAAAAAGCGTTTCTAATATTGAAATGTCTTCAGCTTTATCTGTATTTACGTTATACCAAGAGTTGAACAGTTGAATAAAAATCCACTGTGTCCATTTGTAATATTCTGGGCTTGATGTGCGTACTTCGCGAGACCAATCAAAAGAAAACCCGATTTTGTCTAGCTGTCTTCTGTAGGTTGCAATATTAGTTTTGGTCGTAATTGCAGGATGCTGTCCGGTTTGGATGGCGTACTGTTCTGCGGGCAACCCAAAGCTATCATACCCTTGCGGATGCAATACATTAAAGCCTTTATGACGTTTGTAACGCGCATAAATATCGCTAGCAATATACCCTAACGGATGCCCAACATGTAATCCTGCTCCAGATGGATAAGGAAACATGTCTAACACGTAATATTTAGGTTTTTCGCTGTTCCCTTCGACTCCGCTCTGGGCAGGATTTTCGGCTTTAAAAGTTTCGTTTTTGGCCCAATACTGTTGCCAATGGTCTTCTATCTTTTTAAAATCGTATTGCATCTTGTTGTTTTTCGGCTTATAAAAGGGCAAATTTAAACTTATTATAACAATGTTGAAAGTTTAAACGTTGTAAACATTAAGCAATCCAAAATATTTATATTTTTACGGTATAATCTAACATCGTTTTATGAGTTCATCTTTTGACAGATATCAAAAAAGACGTTTAATTTCGTCTTATTTTTCAGTTGTAATTAGCATCGCTTTAGTACTTTTTCTATTAGGAATTGTTGGCTTTTTATTGCTTAACGCGAAAAAAGTAACCGATTTTATGAAAGAAAACGTAAACGTCACGGTATACTTAAAAGACACTGCTAAAGATGTTGAAATAAAACAACTTGAAAAAAGTCTAGCGCTTGCAGACTATGTAAAAACAACCGATTTTGTATCAAAAGACGACGCTGCAGAAGCAATGAAATCTGAATTTGGTGATGATTTTATGGATCTTGTTGGTTATAATCCTTTACAAAATAGTATTGATGTAAAGTTGAAAGCCGATTTTTTAACTAATGAAAAATTAGAAGAATTAACTGCTTTAGCTCAAGAAAAAAGCTTTGTAGACGAAGTTAAATACGACGAAAGTCTTGTTGAACTTATTAATAGCAACGTTAAAAAAATAAGCTTTTGGGTGTTGTTACTTAGTGCTATCTTCACTTTAATTGCTGTACTTTTAATTAACAGTTCTATTAGATTATCTGTTTACTCTAAACGATTTACCATTAAAACTATGCAAATGGTTGGCGCTACAAAAAGCTTTATACGCAGACCTTTTGTTTGGAAAAGTATAAAACTTGGTATTCTTGGTGCTGTTGTAGCATTAATAGGACTTGGTTTTGTTGTTTACTACGTCGATAAAATGTTTCCAGAATTAGCACTTAGACAAAGTTTAGTCTTAATTGGCGGTTTATTTTTAGCCGTTTTCTTATTAGGGATTATTATCACTTGGATAAGTACACATTTTGCTACACAACGTTTTTTAAATTTAAAAACTGACCAGTTGTATTAAACAACTTTAACAGCTTTTAACGTTAGCGTTAACAATACTTCACACAATAGCACGTTATCTTTACTTAACCAAAAAATTAAGTGCGACTGACCATACCATTACATTAACAAATTTAATTAATCCCTAAAATTAACGGTTATGAAAAGAGTAACGTTTGTATTGATAGGTCTTATAGCAATTGTAATTTACATTGCCAAAGCAAAACCAGAAGCTAATAATAAAGTAGCACAAGTAGAAAAGGTAAGTCCAAAAAAACATACCATTAAACATATATATGATTAATTTAAAAAGTTTAAATTTGTCTTATAAATAATAAATCATCGTGGGCGAAAGTAAAAACAAGAACAAAAACAATCTTAAAACCGAATTGGTTTTTAAAAAACACAATTATAAGTTTATGTTTATAGGTCTTGCACTTATGGCACTTGGATTTATACTTATGTCTGGCGGTGGAAGTGATGACCCTAATGTGTTTAACCCAGAAATTTTTAGTTGGAGACGCATTAGACTAGCACCAACATTGGTTATTATTGGTCTTGGCGTACAGGTTTATGCAATACTATCTAAGCCTAAAAATTAATCTACCCTTTATAATTTTGATTTAAGTATAAAATCTTTAGTGATTTGATTTAAATAAGTCTCTGTGTTTACTAAAGCATCTTCAAAGTTTTTTGCTTTATCCATGATGGATGCGCTGTATTGTATGCCTATTTTTTGAAGTGCCTCTTGATTTAAATCTACACTACCACAAAATGTTGCTACTTTAATCCCTTTTGGTTTTGCAGATTTTAAAATTCCATCTATTGCTTTACCAGAAAGTGTTTGACTATCTAGCTTGCCTTCACCTGTAATAATCCAATCTGAATTTTTTATTTTATTATCAAAATCGGCTATTTGTTTTACTAATTCTATTCCTGGTGATAGTGTTCCGTTTAAAAAAGTAACGCAACCTGCACCCATTCCGCCAGCTGCTCCTGCTCCAGAAATGTCTTGAACATTTGTATTGAAATGAGCGTCTAAAACTTTTGAAAAACTTTGAAGACCTTGATCTAAATATTCAATATCACTTTTTGAAGCACCTTTTTGTTTTGCGTAGACATGTGCTGCACCATTTGTACCAAAAAGCGGATTAGTGACATCGCATGCTATTAGTATGCTAACTGATTTTAATTGTGGATCTACATGCGTATCATCAATAGATTTAATATTTATTAGCTCGCTACCAATTGGCTTCACTTGGTTATTAGTTTCATCTAAAAAACGATATCCTAAAGCGGTTGCCATACCAATACCGCAATCGTTAGTAGCACTTCCACCAATTCCTAAAATGATGTGTTTTGCTCCTTTATTAATCGCATCGAGAATTAATTGTCCGGTACCAAAGGTTGTGGTATTCATACAATTTTGCTCTTCTGGTTTTAAAAGCTTTAAACCTGATGCTTCAGCCATTTCTATAAAAGCTGTTTTAGACTCTTCGGCATATAGATAGTTTGCCTTTACCTTATTAAATACCGGATTATTAACTTTAACTTCTATGTTGTTTCCGTTAAGGTAATAATTAACAACTTCAATAGTACCATCTCCTCCATCTGCTAATGGTACGTTAATAACGTCTGCATTGACGGTTTGCTTTAAAATTGGCGCTACGATGTTACAAAACTCTAAGCCTGTTAATGAGCCTTTATACTTGTCTGGTGCTAATACAATTTTCATTTTTTAGCTTAAAATGTTAGGTAAAAATGAACTTATTACAAGTATAAAAACAAAGAATGAAATTAGTATAATACTTTCCTTTTTAAATAGGTCTTTAAAGCTAACTTTATAGTCCATCTCTATTTGTTTTGCAGGTATTTTATGGGTTAATTTACTCACTAAAACAGCTACTAAAATTGCTATTATAAATCCTGTAAGATTGTACCAAATCCAAAAAATATCTGGCACATTATTATATCCTACATCTGCTAGTGCTAGATGAATAGAACCTTGACCCGAATAAAACTGACCTTGTGTAAAAAAGTAGACTAACTCTGGTAAGTATTTAAAAATAAGGTTTACTGTTACCGATGTTATAATAGCAGCATTCATACCAATATGATTAACTTTTTTAAAGAATATTGCAATAACAAAAGCGGCTAATATTGGTCCATAAAACAAGGATGTAATAGCATTAATAAGCTCTATAACTGTGCTTTGGCTATTACCAAAAAGATATGCTGCAAGTATACAAACTACACCCCAAAAAACAACAAGCCCTTTAGATAACACCATATAGCGTTTTTCGGACAGCTTGTTTTTTCCGCTATTAAAAAAATCTTCGATAGTTACAGCACTTAAAGAATTGATGGTAGAACTTAACGAAGACATTGCTGCAGATAAGATACCAACCATTAAAATACCGATTAGTCCGTTTGGCAAATATTTGGTAATAAATACAGGCATCATTAAATCTGGTTTTATACCAGAAGCTTCATATTCTGCAGGATAATGCACACGCGTTGTTTCTTGTATGCTTTGGTAAAACTCTGGAATATTACTAACTAAATAGCCAATAATTAATCCCATAATACAGTATACCAATACTACGGGAAATCTTAGCAGTCCATTAGCCATTAAAAGTTTTCTAATTGTACCTTCGTCTTTTGCAGATAATAAGCGTTGTGCTTGGGTTTGGTCTGTACCGTAGTACGATAAATACAAAAACAAACCACCTAAAAGCATTGGCCAAAAGCCATATTCTTCACCTTGGAAAATTCCTAAATTAGACAGGTCTATCACCTGTAATCTTTCGGTATTAAAACCTGTAAATGTTCCCGTATCTTCCATTAAGGAATAACCAACAATAAGGCAAATTATTAATCCTGAAAACAGAATTATCATTTGTATTGCATCGCCCCAAACAACAGCTTTCATACCACCTTGATACGAATATATTAGAGTTACAATACTTATAATAATTAACGTCCAATGGAAACTTATACCTACTACAGCTTGTATAATTAACGCCATAGTAAACACCATTACACCAGTTCCTAAAGCTCTACTAATTTGAAAAACAACACTAATTAATTTTCGAGTGGATTTAGAAAAACGACGTTCTAAATATTCATAAATACTAACAATACCAGATTTGTATAAAGGTGGAATTATGAAAAACATTATACCAATCATAGCTAGAGGAACACCAAACTCAAAGGTTAACCATTTTAATCCTCCGTTAGCTTTTAAACCAACAAAAGCTGGTGCTGAAATAAAGCTAATGGCAGATAATTGGGTTGCCATAGTTGATAAACTTAGTGGAAACCAACCTAAGCTTTTTCCTCCTAAAAAATAATCTTTAGAATCTTTATTTTCTTTGAAGAAATAGCCCATAGCCACAAAACCTATGAGGTAAACAATTATAATGGTGTAATCTAGCCAATTCATTTAGTTGCTTTTTAGTCTTTTAATAAATCTAGTAATAATGCTGCACTCCAAGAAAAGTTATTTCCTCCGTAACCAGCATGTTCTGTTACAGATTTTCTAGAATCGAAATATTCATAAAAACCATATTTTTCGATTAGTGTTATAGAATCTTCTTTTACACGATTAGCAATATCTGTAAAACCATAATTATTTAGTCCGTTATAAAGCATCCAGTTAAGGTTTATCCAAATTGGTCCACGCCAATATTTTTTTGGGTTAAATCTATCACTTTCTGGGTCGAAAGATGCACAAAGATAACGGTCTTCTCCTCCAAACTTTTTGATTAGCGTTTTTACCATTACCTCAGCGTGTTCTTTTGTTGGTATATTGGAAAATAAAGGTGCAAAAGATGAAGACGAAAGATGTTCTATCTGCTTTTCGTTTCTTAAATCGTAGTGTACGTAACCTCCTAATTTTTCGTTATAAAGCTTTTCGTTAAATCTTGTTATTGCCTTTTCTTGCCAAGCTTTTAATGTACTTATTTTATCTTCGGAATCGCCAATCATTTCATACAATTCAATTAATGCTTCGTTAGATTTAATAAGCATAGCATTAAATAATGGGTCTTGCACTAAGAATGGTGATAATTCTGCAATTTTTGCATCATCGTAATTATGCGCTTTTGCAATTTCAATTAAATGAAGATAGTAATCATACTCTCTATTTGTTGGTCTTTGCGCAGCATCGACGTGAGTGGTATCTCGTCTTTCAAACTTATAGTTTGGCGGATCCATAGTCTCCCAAATATCGTCCCAAATTGGTGAATTGTCTGTACCAGATTCCCAATTATGATATATGAAGACCAATCCTTCTTGATTTGGGTCTCTGTGGTTGTAAAAATGTTGATGGTTAAAGAAAACTTTGTCTATGTTTTGCTTAATAAAATTTAGCATATCCTCTTTATCATCTACAATATCATAAATTTCTTTAAGTACAAATCCTAATACTGGCGGTTGTGTCATACCAGTAGTTCTATGACTTTTTGATGCTAATGGATGAAGTTTTGATAAGTGAAAATCTGGACCTGGAAAATAGGTATCACTATCGTTATGAAATACGATGTGAGGAATAAATCCATTTTCCCATTGTGCGCTTAATAACGCTTCTATTTCTCGTTTTGCTTTGTTACTATCGTAATGGGCAAATCCGATAGCTATGAAGCCTGAATCCCAATTCCATTGAAAAGGATATAAGCCTTCACAAGGTATTGTAAATCCTTTATCTTCATTAAAATTAGTATCAAGAATATGTTTTGCTTTTTCTTGTAGGTTGTCTTTACTCATAGTTTGGTTTAATATAAAAATTGTAAAAAAAGCATCGGCATTACGATAAATAATACCAATGCTTTAAGACATAATTAAATAATTTTAGAAATTAAATGTAGTGGTAATAAATAATCGTCTTGGTAATATTGGTCTTCCGTAAAAGAAGTCACCATCTGCAGATTGTCCTGCAATACCAGCTCTTGGATTTCCTTCTGTAAGTCCAGAACTATCAAATAAGTTAAATACAGAGAATCCTACTCTTAAATTACTATTGTCTTTAGTTTTAAAAGTATATCCTGCACCTAATCTTGCTATAGTGATTGCGTCTAACTCTACGTTATTAGTATCGTCTGTAAATTTTGCACCAGTATGGTTAAGAGAAAATAAAGCGTCAAATTGGCTATTGTCATAATTTAGAGCAAACGACCCTAAAAAGTTAGGTTGCCTTCCTATTTCATTTCCTTCGTTAATTGTAGTGATGCCTCCATTAACTAAATCTTCTGTTTGATTTGTTGTAATTTCATGATTTTGATACGTTAATGTTGCTGATGCTGTAAATGCATCTGTTATTTTATAGTTACCTGTTGCTTCTAGTCCTAATGTTTTTGTAGATTGTTCGCTACGACCTTGGTCTACTAATTCTCCGTTAACAATTGCTTGATCAATTCTAATACGATCACTTAACCCTACGTAATAAGCTGCAGCAGAACCTGAGAACTTAGATGTACCAAATTTTGCTCCTATTTCTCCTTGTAAAATTGTTTCAGCGTCATAATTTGTGTCTCTAATTCCTGGTGTTGGTGCAAAACCACGTTGTTGTGGGAAAAAGAATCCTCTTGAGAAGTTAGCGTATAAATTTGTAGACGCTGTTAGCTTATATAAACCTGCAAGTGATACAGCCCAATCTGTTGCTTCAATTTCACCTGTTGTAAATGTACCGTCTGTATATCTTACGTTTTGAAGATCTGAAGTTAAATTAGCATCATCATAAACTTGGCTTTCTGCTAAGTTTCCTCTTCTAAATGTTCCTTTTGTAGATTCTATTCTAAAACCAACATCAAAACGCCATTTATCTAAAACCATCTCGTCAGTAATATAAAATGCTGTTCTACTTTGGTTTAAAAAGTTATTAGTTGTCATACCTATTCTGTTATATAAACCTCCTTGAGAGTAAATAACATTATCTCCACCAGCATTTGTATAACTTAAGTTTATAAGACGTGGATTATTATTAAATTCTGAAAGCACTCTATATTGATAATTAACATCTTCTGCTTCTGTACGTGCCAAGAATGTACCCGCTGTATAAGTATGTATACCGTTTTCTGATTTAAAAACTAAATTAGCCTCTCCAGAATAGTCTGTCATTGGTCTTAGTCTATCAATGTGTAAATTTTCAATTACTAAATCATTACCATTAATTTGTTGTCCAGATCCACCTAAATAATTTGCAGTATAATCAATGTTATTTGGTGCCACAGCAGACACATAATCTGATAAAGTAATTGGGTTACCATAATTACCGTTACCTCCAACATATAAAGCAAAATTGTGTTGATAGTTAGCATATTTTACTTTAGACTTAAACTTTAAATTATCCGTTAAATCGTAATTAAAGTCTGCTAAAATATATCCTCCTTTAGTGTAAACACCATCTCCGATAGGACTGTCATAATTCCCTCCTGGTGTTAAAAAAGATGTATTAGCCAATTCTCCTGTTAATAAAGATTGTACCTCATCACCATCATTACCATTTAATCGCTCTCTTGATCCTCCTTGAAGAGGTAAAGGCATAAAAAATTGTGCGCGGTCATTTATAAACTGACCATGTACTGTAAAAAATCCTTTATCAAATTTTTGTTTAATATTAGCTCTTAATTGAAATCCTCTAGTATCTAATCCTGTATCTATAGGACCTTCGTCTTTTCTAACAAAACCAGTTACTGCGTAGTAAGTATTTGAGTCTTCACCTCCTAATTGTCCTCCTGAGTAGAATTCTGTTTTTAATCTTCCATCTGTACCATATTCTAAATTAAGGATATTTTCATCATTAGAATCTCCTGTTTTACTAGTGTAATTAATAATACCTGCTACAGAACCAGCACCGTATAAAACTGCTGCTCCACCTCTAACAAATTCTACACCTTTAAATCCTAAATCTGGTCTTGCATACACATCATGAGCAGAAGAGTTAAGACCAAACGTACTCATTAATGGCATACCATCGTATTGTAATGGATTAAATACGTATTGCCCGCCAGAAGGTAAACCTCTTACAAAAAGGTTAGTAGCTGTTTCTCCTCCACCACCTTCTGCAGTAATACCAGGAATACTACGTAAAACATCTGCCTGGCTATTTGCAGATAACTTTGTAATGTCTTTTTGTTTAACAGAACTTATAGACATTGGTGTCTCTTTTTGAGATCTAAAAGTAGAAGACGCTGTAAGCACAACTGTTTCTAATGCATTTTCTCCTTCTTGTAAAACAACGTTAATATTCACTTCACTGTTATTACAATCAATACTTTGTTCAAAAGTATCAAAACCAACGTAAGACACTTGTAAAGTCTGTTGACCTGTCAAACTTGTAGTAAATGTAAAATTACCCTCAAAATCTGTAACAGCTCCAAAGTCACTATTCTTAATAATAATATTAGCTCCCATTATAGGCGTATTATTTGCATCTGAAACTTTTCCCTTAATAACAGTCTGAGAAAAGGCAGAAGTAATACTAATCATCATTAAAGATGTAAGTAAAAATTTTTTCATGTTAGTTATATATTTTGTGTTAGTGAGGCTAAAATATTATCAAATAGTTAAATTTTTATCAAAAAAATTAATAGATTCGCACGCAAACGATTGCGGTAACGATTGCATCAATAAACATGAAAAAAAAGATAATTACCTTAAAAGACCTAGCTAAACGTCTAAATATTTCTCCATCTACAGCTTCTAGAGCTTTAAATGATCATCCAGATATAAGTATAGAAACTAAACAAAAGGTAAAAGACCTTGCAAGAAATTTAAATTATGTTCCCAATCTATTTGCTAAAGGATTTAGATCTCACAGAAGTAACATTTTAGGGGTAATTGTACCTAATATTACTCATTATTTTACGACTACTTTAATTAGAGGAATCTTAGAAGAAGCAAATCTTCAAGGTTATAAAGTCATTATATCAGAATCTAATAATGATGTAAAAAAGCAAACCGAAATGTTAAATACTATGTTACAATTTGGTGTAGACGGCGTACTAATGTCTATCTCTAAAATGACAAAAGATGTTGATGATATTCTTAAAGTATTACATACTGTACCTCTTATTTTATTTGACAAAGCCTCTAACAAAATACCATGTACACAAGTAGTTATTAATGAAGAAGAAGCTGCTTTTAATGCAGTTGAGCATTTAATTAACATTGGAAAAAAAAGAATTGCAATTATTAAAGAAACAGAATATTCTTTTACTTCTGAAAAAAGGTATCATGGTTATTTAAGAGCTTTAAAAGAAAATAATATTCCATTAGATAGTAAAATAGTTTTAAGTGTAGAAGACATTTCTATGCATCAGGGAAAGAGAATGACCAATATATTACTATCCTTAAAAGAAAAACCAGATGCAATTTTTGCTATAACGGATAGTGCCGCTATTGGAGTAATTAAAACTTTAAAAAAACTTAGTATAAAAATTCCAGAAGATATAGCTGTAGTAGGATTTAGTAATTCTACAAACTCACAGATAATAGAGCCTAAATTAACAACAATAGACCAACCTGGACAAAAAATAGGATCTACAGCAGTAAAACAAATAATTGAAGAAATAAACAGCACTAATCAAATTAACGTCAATAAAACTATAGAAATAAAAACAAACTTGATTATTAGAGATTCTAGCTTCAAAATTTAAAAAACAAATGTTTACTTTTGGCCAATTAATTTATTTAAATGGAGGTTTTAGATTCAATTTTATTAGGAATTATACAAGGTTTAACCGAGTTTTTACCGGTATCGTCTAGTGGTCACTTAGAGTTAGGAAAAGCTGTTTTAGGTGATAAAAGTATTCCTGAAGAAAGCTTATTATTTACTGTTGTACTTCATTTTGCTACTGCTTTAAGTACCATTGTTGTGTTTAGAAAAGACATTTGGTCGCTTTTAAAAGGCATTTTAAAATTTGAATGGAACGACGATTTACAATTTGCTTCAAAAATTGCAATATCTATGATTCCTGCGGTAATTGTAGGTCTATTTTTTGAAGAGCAATTAGAGCAACTTTTTGGAGGAAACATCTTATTAGTTGGTTTTATGTTATTAATTACGGCTATTCTTTTATTTTTTGCAGATAAAGCTAAAAACACTAATAAAAATGTTTCATTTAGTAATGCTTTTATAATTGGTGTTGCTCAAGCTATTGCTATGTTACCTGGTATTTCACGAAGT
This sequence comes from Mesoflavibacter sp. CH_XMU1422-2, assembly GCF_037029245.1. NCBI lineage: Bacteria > Pseudomonadati > Bacteroidota > Flavobacteriia > Flavobacteriales > Flavobacteriaceae > Mesoflavibacter > Mesoflavibacter sp. CH_XMU1422-2. The sequence goes on from NZ_JAYMEE010000095.1 coordinate 61,676, forward strand.
GGCGCAACAATTTCGACCTCTGTTTTGTTAGGTAATGATAAAACAAAAGCTGCACGTTTTTCGTTTTTAATGGTTGTTCCTTTAATATTTGGTAAAATTGCTAAAGATATTTTAAGTGGAGATTTAAGTTTAGAATCTCAAAACTTCACCACACTATCTATTGGATTTATAGCTGCTTTTATTTCTGGTCTTTTTGCTTGTACTTGGATGATACGTTTAGTCAAAAAAAGTAAACTATCTTACTTTGCTATCTACTGTGCTATTGTTGGATTAATTGCTATAACATATTCAATTTTAAATTAGGAAAAATGTCAGGAGAAGATTACAAAGCAGGACAAGTTTTATTAATAGATAAGCCTTTAAATTGGACGTCTTTTCAAGTTGTAAACAAACTACGTTGGGAAGTAAGGCAAGCCTTTAACATAAAAAAAATTAAAGTTGGTCATGCTGGTACTTTAGATCCATTAGCAACTGGTCTATTAGTGATTTGTACCGGAAAAATGACTAAACAAATAAATACGTTTCAAGGTCAAATTAAAGAATATACTGGCACTTTTGTTTTAGGAAGCACAACTCCTTCTTTTGATTTAGAAACCGAAATTGACAACACCTATCCAACCGATCATATTACTGAAGCATTAATACACCAAACAACCAAACAATTTATTGGTGAAATTGACCAATATCCTCCTGTGTTTTCTGCAATTAAAAAAGACGGAAAGCGTCTTTATGAATTTGCTCGTGCTGGTGAAGACGTAGAAATTAATTCTAGAAAAGTAACCATTGAAGCTTTTGAAATCACTAAAATTAACGGTTTAAACTTAGAGTTTAGAGTAGTTTGTAGCAAAGGTACTTACATTAGATCTTTGGCAAACGATTTTGGAAAAGCTTTAAATTCTGGCGCTCATCTTTCAGTATTACGACGTACAAAAATTGGTGATTTTGATGTAAAGAATGGACTTTCTATCGAAGATTTTATTAAAAATTTGCCAAAAAAGGAATAAAAAACGTCTTTTCAACGTAAAGCTGCGTATATAAATTACTAACAAATCAAGCTTAATTATTAATTTGTTTGCATGCAGTTTAACAATTCACATAAGGCATTAGCTATAACTTTTTTAATTGTTGGTACATTGGTACTTTCAATTTTTAATACAACTATTTTTAAGTTAGATAACGCGCAAGCTGAAACATTTTACGAAGTAGAAACTATTGAAGATATAAAAGAACAAATACCTGAAATTGAATCACAAAACAAAAGTTCTAACACTACAAATAAAGCTTTTAATACAACCGAAAATTATAAACACTACGCACAAGCTTACAAACCTATAGCGCCACCAAAAGATTATAAAAACCCTAAACTAGAAACTTATAAAAATGAAGTAATTAAAGAGACTTCAACATCTAAAAGCAATGGTAATTCTTCAATTTCTGAAGAAACTATAACCAGTTTTAATAGTGTAAATAGTGTACTTTCTAAACGTAGCCAAAATCAAAGTGCAGCACAAAGCAATGTCGCAAATACCAACAGTAATGTCTATTATTCTTTAAAAGATCGTATAGATCAATATTTACCTGTACCTATTTATTTATGCGATGCAAGAGGAAAAATAGTAGTAAATATTACAGTAAATCATAACGGAAATGTAGTTAAAGTTAGCACCAATTCTGCATCAACTTCTAATAATGCTTGTTTAAAAGATTACGCTTTAAAGTATGCAAAAGAAGCTAGATTTAACAGCGCTAATAAAATTTCACAAATTGGTACTATTACTTTTGAATTTCAATAAAAGTTTTCGATACAATTTTCCGTGCCTCAAAATCACTCGAACTGACGTAATTAATATATTAATTCTATTAAATCTTTAATCACATTTTGTCCTTTATCTTTATTATACCAGCGTTGTAAATCTTCTTTAAATTCGGCAGTTAACGTACCGTTTTTCTTTTTAAAATCATTAACCAGCTTGGTAGCTTCTGTTGGTCTTGGACCATAACTATTTAAAACTGTTTTTGTTGTATTATCAAACTGAATAAGTTTAGGTATTGATTTACCTCCGTTAGTTAAGAACAAATCCATTAATTGCTCATTTTCATCACGCAAAACCAACTGCAAATTTATACCAGAATTTAACTCGGCAACTTTATTAATTACAGGTATTACATGTGCTGCATCGCCACACCAACTTTCGGTAAGAACAATCCACGTTTGATTTACTGTTGCATTTTTAATAGTTATTTTATCGGCTTCACTAATTTTTATCGTTTTATCCCAGCGCTTCATACGTCTATCGTTAAGCGCAGTATAATTAATTAATGCTTCAGACTGATTAGTACCTGTAGTAGCATTCTCTTCTACTAACCTGCTTAATAAAGTTCTATAATCTTGATAAGAAAGACTTTTTTTTAAGCTCTCTTCTATAACATTTGCTAAGTCTAATTGTGTTGTTTCCATAGTCTAAAATTACAGCAACTTTTAGGATAATTTAGTAACTGTTGTTACATTAGTAGTATATTTTTAAAAACCTTACAATGACAAAACACAGATGTGGTTGGTGCGTTGGTGATGCCCTATACGAAGCTTATCATGACCAAGAATGGGGAAAACCTGTTTATGATGACGACACGATTTTTGAGTTTTTAATTCTTGAAACGTTTCAAGCAGGATTGAGTTGGATTACTGTGTTGCGTAAACGCGAAAATTTTAGAGTTGCTTTTAATGACTTTGACTATAAAAAAATAGCAAATTATAATGAAACGAAACTTGAAGAATTAATGCAAAATGAAGGTATTATACGCAATAGACTAAAGATTAAAGCTACAGTTACCAATGCACAAGCTTTTATGAAAGTGCAAGAAGAATTTGGAACGTTTAATAAATACATTTGGGCTTTTGTAGACGGAAAACCTATAAAAAACAAAGTAAAAAATTATAAAGAAGCTCCAGCAAATACACCAATAAGTGATGCTTTAAGTAAAGATTTAAAAAAACGCGGTTTTAAATTTGTAGGCAGTACTGTTATATATGCACATATGCAAGCAACTGGTATGGTTAACGATCATGAGATTGATTGTTTTAGGTATAATGAAGTGTAGTTTATGATTGAAATAGTTGGAATTATATTCTACTTTTTAATTAATATAATTGGAGCAATTATAAGATGGACCGTTGGAAGCAGCATTAGGTTTCTTTTTAAAATGAATACTTATAACTTTAAAAACTACTTTTCTGGATCAAAAAGTTTTTATGACAATGAGAAGACACAATTTTACAATGTGATTTTAGGGTTAATTTTTACAATAATATTTTTTGCCACAATAACTTAAAACTTATAAATACTTTAAAAACTCATCTCTAGGTATATCTTCTGCACCCAAACTTTCTAGGTGATTAGTATAAACTTGACAATCTATTAATTTGTAATTACTATTTTGAATAAAAGAGATAAAACCAGCTTTACTAGCATTACTAACTTTGGTAAACATACTTTCGCCACAAAACACACCATTATTTAAATCGACACCATATAAGCCAGCAACTAATTTTTGGTCTTGCCAAACCTCGACAGATTTAGCAAAGCCTAGTTGATGTAATGTGTTATAAGCCTCTACCATTCCGTTGGTAATCCATGTACTGTCTTGACCTGGTCGTTTTGCTTTAGCACATTCGGTAATAACCGCATTAAAATCTTTATTTACGGTCACTTCAAAATCACAATTACGCAACACTTGTTTCATGCTTTTAGATACTTTTAATTTTGAAGGGAATAGCACAAATCGAGGATCTGGTGACCACCATAAAATAGTATTATCATCTTCAAACCAAGGAAAAATTCCGTTTTGGTATGCTGCTAAAAGTCGTTCTGGACTTAAATCGCCACCAAAAGCTAAAAGACCATCTTCTGTTGCTTGAGATACTGGAGGGAAAAAGTGATGTTTGTTTAGAAAATTCAATACAATTATTTTTACTTAAAATAAATATTTAAAATGAATTTGACAAAAAAACCCTCAAAACCTATTTGGTTTTGAGGGTTTTTATTTCCACGAAAGCGAAACATTATTTAGAACGGTAAATCGTCGTGCTCTTCTTCGTTTACATTATTTGCTGGTTCAAATGCTTGTGCTGGTGGTACATCTGGCATACCTTGTGGTGCACCTGCTTGAACAGCTTCTATACGCCAACCTTGAATAGAGTTGAAATATTTTGTTTCACCTTGAGGATTTACCCATTCTCTACCACGTAAGTTAATGTTAACTTTTACATCTTGTCCTACTTGGTAGTTGTTTAATAAATCTGTTTTATCTTGAACAAACTCTATCATGATATGTTGTGGGTACTGCTCTTCGGTAGTTACTACTATTTCTCTTTTTCTAAACCCATTACTTCCAAAAGTCTGTGTTTCTCCAATTAATTTTACTTTTCCTTGTACTTCCATTTCTCTCTATAATTATTAAATATTCGTCTAAATTTAAATTGCTATTTTACAATAATAGCATTTTCCAAGCACTTTCTACATCATTATAACTTAAAAAACCTTGTGCTTTTTTGTGTTTATCTTCTTGACTGATTTCGGCTAAATTATGTTCTTTTTTAAATGCTAATATAGCATCTTCTGTTGGTAATGTTTCTACATTTGCCAATAAACCTAAATCATTACCTGTTAATATGTTACTGTTTTTTACATGTTCTGGTAAAGCATCTACACCAATACCTAAGGTTCTTAAAGGTTTTGGTATTTCAAAAAAACCAGATTTTGCTCTGCTATAAAAACTACCTCCTGCTCTTGATACTAAGTCTAATTTTACTTGATCGATAGCTCCATTTTCATCTAAAACCTCATCATTAATATGCATTTTAACCACTTCGCATATTACTAAATTACCTGCACCACCTTCTGTACCTAGCTTAACAACTTCATTAACCTTACACTCCATTTGTATTGGGCTTTCTGCCACTCTAAAAGGTTTAACAATGTCCGATTTTAGCATGGTTAACCCTGCTTTTTCAAATTCGTTAACACCTTCAGGATACTCTGTACTACTTAATGACATTTGTTGTACAATATCATAATTTACCACATTAATTACGACTTCATTTGTAACTTCTACATTTTCTAAAGTATGTTTTGTGGTATTGCCTCTAACACGTCTTGCAGGAGAAAATATTAATATTGGTGGATTTGCACTAAAAACGTTAAAAAAACTAAACGGTGATAGGTTGGGTCTTCCATCTTTATCTACTGTACTTGCAAACGCGATTGGTCTTGGTGCCACAGCGCTAAGCAGGTAACTGTGTAGTTTTGGTGTTTCTAAATCCTTTGGCAAAAATGATAACATACTACTTGTTTATTTTGTACAAAAGTACATAATCTGGCACGCAATTAAAAGCAATTTAATAGGTAACTCTCACAATATTATTAACAGAATTGCATTATATTAACAACAAAAATTAACCATCATGTTTTTTACTAAACATCGTCAGCTAGTACGTTGGATTATTATTATTGCGTCTTTTGGAATTATCTCTTTGATTTTATGGAATACCTACGTATTCTTTCAAAAATTTAAAGAAGAAGAGCGCAAAAAAATGGAGATTTGGTCTTTTGCTCAACAAGACATTATCCAGAACATGGATTTAAATGGAGATATTGGCAATTTACCACTAAAAATTTTAGAAAGTAATAACACTACTCCAATGATTAAAGTTAACGAAGATGGAACGATGGACTTTAATAACATAGACGAAAAGGAAACAGAAGACGAAACTTACCTTAAATCTTTAATAGAACAATTTAAAGGAGAAAATAAGCCCATCGAAATTAAATACAAAGACAAAGTTTTATCTACGCTTTACTACGGAAATTCCCCTTTATTAAACAAACTTAAATACTATCCATTAGCGCTACTACTAATCATTTTACTATTTGGTGCAGTTGTTTACTTTTTTTATAAAAGTTCTAAAAACGCAACCGAAAACAAACTATGGTCCGGTATGGCAAAAGAAACAGCCCATCAAATTGGTACACCGCTATCTTCTTTAATTGGTTGGACAGAAATTTTAAAGACCGAAAATACCAATCCAGAATACATTAAAGAGATTGAAAAGGACATAAATAGATTACAAACTATTACCGAACGTTTTAGTAAAATAGGCTCTTTACCAACATTAGAACAATTGGATATTGTTGAAGAAACTAAAGAAGCTTATGGTTATTTAAAGTCTAGATCTTCAAAATTAATTAACTTTAGTATTGATGCTCCAGACACACCAATTTATGTAAATTTAAACAGACAATTATACGGTTGGAGCATTGAAAACTTGGTTAAAAACGCGATAGATGCTATGAAAGGAAAAGGTAATCTAAAGGTACAAATTACACCACATCAAAAATATGTAGATATTACAGTTAGCGATACTGGCAAAGGTATCTCTAAAAAAGAATTTAAAACTATCTTTGAGCCAGGTTACACCACAAAAAAACGTGGTTGGGGATTGGGATTATCTTTAACAAAACGTATTGTTGAAGATTTTCATGACGGAAAAATAAAAGTGCAATTATCAGAAATTGGTGTTGGAACAACCATGTTAATTTCTCTAAAAACAGTTTAATTATGCGTAAAAGTTATGTTACAATAAAACAAGTAGTTTTAAAAAATAACTGTCCAGAATGTTATAACAACTCTGGATTGCAACTTACTTTTAAACAGGAGTTTTTAGAAACATCTTTACACAAAACTTTAACCCAAAAAATAAGTCATAGTTTATATTGTAATACTTGTGAAACTGAAATCTTCCCAGTACAATGGACTGACGACATTGAGCGTGTATATGAGTATCAATTAAAAGCATTTACGCCAAAAAAAAGCTACTTAAAACTAAAACCATTTGCATTGATTTTAATAGTAGTAGCTATAGTTTTAATTGCTGCTTTAGTTACGTTTTTAATCAGCTCTTATAAGTAAGATTGTATTGCTTTTGCAGTTGCTTCAAAATCTTCTTTAGTAAGTGTTTCTTTACTAATAAAGCGCGCATCTTCCATAGTGTTTAAGGGAATTAAATGTACGTGTACATGTGGTACCTCTAGACCAATTACGCTTACACCAACACGCTTACATGGTATTGCTTGTTCTATAGCTATAGCAACTTTTCTAGAAAATTGCATTAAGCCTGTATATGTAGCTTCATCTAAATCAAAGATCTTATCAACTTCTTTTTTGGGAATACAAAGCGTATGTCCTTTAGCATTAGGATTGATATCTAAAAATGCGAAAAAATCTTCTGTTTCTGCGATTTTATAGCATGGTATTTCACCATTTATAATTTTTGTAAATATTGAAGCCATATTGATTAATTTATGATTTAAATATAAAAAAGATTCCTGCCAAACTGAAAACATATTTCAGAATACACAGGAATTTTGTTTTTAATTTCCGCGAAAGCGAAATATTATTTATCTAGAAATTTCGATAATATCAAATTTCATAATACCACTTGGCACTTGTATTTCGGCAACTTCACCAACAGATTTACCAAGCAAACCTTTACCAATTGGACTGTTTACAGAGATTTTTCCTGATGCAAGATCTGCTTCGCCATCTGCTACTAATGTGTAAACCATTTCCATACCATTGGTTTGGTTTTTAATTTTTACTTTAGATAACACCAATGCTTTTGATGTGTCTAATTGAGACTCGTCTATTAAACGTGCTCCTGCTAAAGCCTCTTCTAATTTAGAAATACGCATCTCTAACATACCTTGCGCTTCTTTAGCGGCGTCATACTCTGCATTTTCACTTAAATCTCCTTTATCTCTTGCTTCGGCAATTGCTTTAGATGCTTTTACGCGTTCTACATCTTTAAGTTGCTTAAGCTCATCTCTTAGTTTTTTTAAACCTTCTGCTGTATAATAAGATACTTTACTCATAGTTATTTCGTTTTAAATAAAAAGACGCTGAAAAAAATTTCAGCGTAAAACGCAAAAATCTCGCATGCACGAGATTTTGTTAAGCAAATATACAAAATATTTATTTTACGCTACTTATTGTTGTAAATTTGTGTAGAATTTAGACTTTTATTTTAGAATATGAAAATCAAATTATTAGCACTTGTATCGCTTATTATTATTAGTGTTTCTTGTCAAAAAGATGATGATAATGACAACAATAATTATATCCCTAATATTGCTTTTGACACTCAAAACTCTATAGATACATCTTTACCTCAATACAACGATTTACAGTTTGCTGGAAACCACTTGGTTTTAAACGCTTTTGGTTATAATGCTATTGTTATTTATAATGTTGGTAATGGCAATTATGTTTCTTTTGAATTAACAGATCCAAACCATGCGCCTTCTGATTGTTCTAGATTAAGTGTTGAAGGTATTACCGCAACCTGTAATTGTGATGATGGAAACAGTTATAATATAGTTACCGGAGCGCCTTTTGATGGCACTAATGGCAATTTTAGTTTAAAACCTTATTTTGTTGAAGTAAATGGTAGTGTAATACGCGTTTACAACAATTAAAAAAAACTTATTGAAAAATAAAAAAGCACCTTAAAAAAAGGTGCTTTTTTTTGTAATTAATTACTAATTAAAATTTTAAAGTCATTCCTAACAAAAAGTTTATTGTTGCTTGTGGATAGTATCCTGCATAATCTAAAGTTGTTGTTTGACCAGGTACTGACCAAGTATCATCATATGTACCATAAAATCCATTTGAAACATACTTTTTATTAAACACATTATTTACTAAACCAGAAAATACGATAGACTTAAATAGTTTATTTGGTTTAATTTGATAATTAACGTTTAAATCATTTACAAAATAGCTATCTAACTTAGAGTTTTCACTATCAATATTACCCATATATTGTTCTCCTACATATTTACTTAAAAATGAAATTTGTAAATTTTTAGTAGGCATAAAATTAATAGCGTTTCCAATAACTAACTCTGGAGAAAACGAGATATTTGTATCGCCAAGGTTTACAAATTCTCCATCTAATGATGTTGTAAAATCTTGATTTTTATTTTGGCTTACTGCTACGTTTAAAGACGTACTAAACTTACTATTAAAAGCAATATTAGCATCAACTTCTAAACCTAATCTATAACTTTCTCCACTAGTAGCTCTTATAGGACTACCAACATCATCTAATTCGCCAGTTAGCACTAACTGGTTTTGATAAAACATGTAGTATAAGTTAGTATTTACATTAACTTTATTATTTGCATAACGCCAACCTAATTCTATATCATTTAAAGTCTCATTTTCTGTTACACCAGCTTTAAAGTCGTCACGGTTTGGCTCGCGATTAGCTCTTGCATAAGATACGTAGTAACTATTTTTTTCTGAAGATTTATAAGTTAATCCTAATTTAGGATTGAAAAAACTAAAATCTGCATTGGTAACAAATTCATTTAAATCTGAATTTATACCATTGGTTTTATAGCTTACAAAGCGTCCTTGTAAATCTACAAATCCTGTAAATTTTGGTGCTAGTTTAAATGTAGCTTTAGAGAATACACTAAAGTCGTTTTTTGTAGCATCACCATCATAGTAACGATCTCTAATTTGTGTGTTTGGTGCTAAATCGCTTCCCCAAATTACTTCACCAAAATGGTCATTTGTAAAACTGCTATACGAGATACCAGAGATAACCTCTAAAGCTTCTTTTTTGTAAACTACATTGGCATTAAGTACATAAAAATCGCTATCTAACCAACGACGTACAATAACATCTGAGTCGTCTTCTATTAAATTAGAAAAATCTGCTGCAGCTTCTTCTTCTTTATATTGCTCAAAGTATCCTTTCCCTTTAGTATAGTTTAATCCTAGGTTTGTTGACCAATTATTATTGTAGCGTTGGTTCCAGTGTAATTGATAATGATCTTGCCAGTAATTATCTGTTTCGTTATCATAAGTATATGGATTTTGACGACGATCTTCTTCTAACTCTTCTTTAGTTAAACCATACCATGCTTGATAAGTTCTTTCTACATTACCAAAAGTTAAGGCTTTAATTAACGTATTTTCATCTTTATAAATTCCTTGTAAAAAGTAAGATTTTAAATCGGTAAAAGCTCTATCTATATATCCATCTGAATCTATTTTTGATAACCTTCCTGAGAATTCAAAATGATCATTTAGTAATCCTGTACTTAATTTTACTGTATGTTTTCTTGTATTGAAACTACCAAAACTGTTTGAAATTTCGGCAGAAGCTTCTTCAGAAAACACATCGGTTAACAAGTTTAGACTTGCTCCAAACGCTCCAGAACCATTGGTAGATGTACCAACACCACGTTGTAACTGAATGCTTTCTGTTGATGATGCTATATCACCTAAATTAACCCAAAAAGTACCTTGGCTTTCTGGATCATTATAAGGTATACCGTTTATAGTTACATTAACTCGAGTGGCATCGGTACCACGTACTCTAATGCCTGTATAACCAATACCTGCACCAGCATCACTTGTGGTAACTACAGACGGTAAATAGTTTAGTAAAATTGGCACATCTTGACCAAGATTACGTTTTTCAATTTCTGCTTTAGATACATTACTGTGCGTGATTGGCGAGTCTGCATCTACACGTACTGCTTTTACTAAAACTTCGTCTAATTGTTGGGTTTTTGTTGTGTCTTGTTGCTTTTCTTGTTGCGCATTAACACTGACTGATAACACTAAAAGTGTTAAAAAAAGAAATAAATTTTTCATTACGATTATGAAATTTATAATCGAATAAAAAGAGGTAATTATTCTTTACTATTAATAATTATTTTTTTGAATTTATTTTGAAGATTGCCAACTTGTTTTACAAACATTTTAGCAATGACCTTATAAATTCTTTGTCCCTAAACAGCATTACCTGTTCTAGGTTCGTTGGGTATGATCTCAGCCTGTATGATTTAAGTTTGACTAGTATATCTTAAATCAAAAAAGCACCCCTTTTTTGAGAACGGCGCAAAGATAAATAGGTTTTTTGAAATAAAAATAAGAATTCTAACTTTTATAAAATTAATTTAAAAATAGCCGAAAATAAAATTGTTTTTTTTTAAAATAATACCAAACTAATCAATGTTAGGTTTACGTCTATTTACTTTCTTTTCGGATTGTATTTTTTTGTTTTTTAGTCGCTTTTTAATAACTGACTTTGGCACTTTTGTAGGTTTTCTTTCTGCTTTAACCTCTAGTGCTGCTTCTAAGATCGAAAATGCTCTACTTATTGCAATTCGTTTATTTTTAAGTTGGCTTCGTGTTTCTCCACATTGCAGAATTAACACTTGATCTTTTGTTAACCTATTATAAAGCTTTTCTATTATTATTGCTTTTTGGTGTTGATTTAATACTAAAGATTCTGAAACGGAAAAACTTAATTCGATTTTTGTAGCAACTTTATTTACATGTTGCCCACCACTACCTGAGCTACGAATGGCTTTAAAGTTAAATTCTTTTTCTAATTCTTGATAAGGCAACATTAGTCTACTTGATGAGATGATTTAAGCAAATCGTTTACCGTTTTTACTGGATTAAATGTTGCTAATGGTACTTCTACAAAAATAGTATTCCAGTTAGACATACTTCCATTCCATAATCCTGGCAATTCTAATGCTTTTATACTTTTACCGTTAACGGTTTTTTCTGTTATAAAAGCTGCTTTTGGATCTAAAAATTTTTGTAAATCATACACTTCACCTTTATAATTTTTAATACTACAAACTATATCTACAGGATTAAAATGAGTTGCTTTTTTAAGTATTTTTTTTTGTGACTTTGCTTTGGTGTCTATTTGAGCTGTTTCGACAATTTGAAGCGAAATATTAGCAGCTTCATCTTTTACCCAAAATGGTCCTCCACCAGGTTCTCCTTCATTTTTTACCATACCGCAAATTCTAATTGGACGGTTTAGTTTTTTCTGTAAATATTCTACTTGATATTTTTTAGCGTATTTTTCAAATTCTTGAGAAATTACTACGTTAAGTTTATTTTGTAAGAACGTTGCAATCTCTATTAACTCTTCTTCGGTTAGATCTTTTTCGTCTAATGCTTTGGCATAATCAAACGCTTTACTTTTTACATCTAACAACAATCCTGCAAGGACTTTTTTATGTTTCCAAACTTGTTCTTTGCTTTTAGGAACCACAACATTATCAATATTTTTTATAAAAATAACATCTGCATTTAAATCGTTTAAGTTGTTTATCAAAGCTCCGTGACCAGATGGTCTAAAGTATAACTCTTTAGATTTTGTTCTTACAATTTCGTCCTTACTATTTACTGCAATAGTATCTGTTGATTGCTTTTGATAAGAAAATGAAATATCAAATTTGGTTTCTGTATTTTGTTCTACTTTATCCTTAATCTTTTCAAACTCTGCTTCAAAAAGTTCTAGATGCTTGTCTGAAATTGTTAAATGTACTTTTGCTTTTTTATTAGAAGAAGCATATAACGCTGCTTCGTATAAATGTTCTTCAAAAGCAGTTGCAATATGATCTTTGTATTTATGAAATGGTAATAATCCTTTTGGGTAAAAGCTATAATTAAGCTGATTTTCTTGTAATAAAGCTTTTACAAACTCGATACGTTGTTCTTCTAGAGTTAATTTTGAATAATGCGGTTTTGTATTTTTTAAATATTGAATAACATCGTTGTAAAACGGTAATTTTTCTAGACCTATAAAAAATAACGAAATATCTAATGCTTTTTTACGGTTAATGTATGCATTAATACTCTCGTCATTAGATTGGTATGATTGTAAAAATTGAAATAAGAATTTAAACATGCGTGTTGCTGCGCCAGACGCAGGAACAAACTTAATTACATCGATATTATCTTTAGAAGCATCATATAATGAGATTAATTGTTCTTTTTCTGTATCGTTTAAGTTTAAAATACCATCTCCTACAGTTGCTGCACGTTTTAAATTTATATAAGGTAAACCTGTTTTAAAAGTTTCTAATTGTTGCTTTAGCTTTTTTACAGTAATTCCTTTTTTATCTAATAACTCTTGGTCTTTAGGGCTTAACTTCATTTTTCTTTGCTAATAATTGATTAATGTGCTTGGTGGCTAATGCTAAACGTGTTTGCTTATCGCCTTTTAATAAAACATATGGTTTGTTATATTTTATTAAAGCTGCTTCAAACGCTTCAAACATTTCTTGTCTTTCTTCTGGTTTATCTCTTAAATCATCTGCTTCCCAAGGTGTATCAATATACGTTAAAAAGTATAAATCGTAGGTGTTTTTTAAGGCATATTTTTCTAATAATGGATCACATGTACCTGAATAATATTCTTCTGAATACACTTTAGTTTCTAATAAATCGGTATCACAAATTAAAACTGAATCTGTTTTTTGGGCTAATGTATTCTCTAGTTTCATTTGACCAACAGCTATTGGAATCAGGTCTTTAGGCTCGCAAGTTTTACGCTCGTTATTCCATTTATTTTGAAGATATTCGCGTGCATATTCTGGTACCCAAACAGAATTATAATATCGCGCTAATTGTCTAGAAAGTGTCGTTTTACCACTACTTTCTGGTCCAAAAAGCACAACTTTTATACAATTGCTTGGTTGTTGTTTAAGAGCTTTTTCCATGCTAAATATCCATAAATTGCTATTACCGTAAATCCTAAATACTGCAAACTGGTAAATGTAAATCCTTTATAGAAATATAAAGGTACAGAAATGATATCTCCTATAATCCAAAAAATCCAATTTTCAATCTTTCGTTTTGCCATTAACCACATTCCAACAAAGAAGATTGCAGTAGTTAGTGCATCTACATAAGCAACCCAATTTGTCCATTTATCAAAGGTTTTATAAACAGTAAAAACAAAAATTAAAGTTGCAATGAATATAACAATACTAGCTTGTTTTTCTTTAATGGTTGTTGTAGAAATTGGTGTTACATGAGTTTGATCTACCTTTTTTGTCCAAAAATACCAACCATAAACACTCATTATAAAATAATAAGCGTTTATCATCATATCGCCTAAAAGCTCCCATTTAAGTAATAGATACACAAAAATTAGTGTGCTAATCATACCTGTTGGAAATACAAAAATTTTGTTTTGTTTAGAATACCAGACAGATAAAAACCCAAAGATTACTGCAATAATTTCTAAAACAACATCTACGGTATTATAAGTTGCATATTGACCAAAAAAGAAATCAAAAATGTGGTTCATAATCGCTTCTATTTGTTTTTACAACCTTCATGGTTAGGACACTGATATCTGCATTTTCAAAAGACGTTTTGATAGCTTGATTTAAAAAAGGCATTAGCGTATCAAAATCCCCAAATATTTGTGTGCTTAAAGGGTTTTCAAGTACTTTAAATTCAGAATTTCTTAGTGTTTTTATAAAGTCTATAATGTGTGCCTCATAATCGTTTTGCAACGGTGACAAGGTTAAATCTACTGATATTTGCATATTATTGTTTTAATTGTTCAAAAAACTGCTGGTCTTCTTCAAAAGCAGTACCAATAACTACCAAATCTGCACCTGCAATAAAAGCGTTTTCTATTTGGGTTTTTGTTCTAATACCGCCACCAACAATTAACGGAATATCTATTTTATTTTTAACTGAAGAAATTACCTCAGCTGGTACTTCATAAGTTGCGCCGCTACCAGCTTCTAAATAAATCAACTTTTTACCAAGTAATTCTCCTGCTTTTGCTGTGTTTGTTATAGCAACTACATCTGTTCTATCTAAAGGTAACGTATTTGTAACGCGTTGTACTGCTGTAGTTTTACCAGATTCTATTAAAATATATCCTGTTGAAATAACTTCTAATTTTGTTTTTTCTAATAAAGGTACAGCTTGTACTTGCTTATCTATTAAATAGTCTGGATTACGACCAGAAAGTAAAGACAGAAATAAAATAGCATCTGCATCTTTTGAAATCTGAGTCACATCACCAGGAAATAAAACTATTGGTAAATCGGTAAGCATTTTAATAACCTCAACTAATTGTTGGGTTACGTTTTGCCCGACTTCACTACCGCCAATAAAAACATGAGTTATCACAGATTTATTGACTTTATCTATAAATTGCAATGCATTTTTAAGCTGAAACTTGTCCGGATCTATTAAGACTGCTAATAGTTTATTCCCATCGTTTTTAGCTTGTAATATATGGTTGTAAATATTCATTATTCAATAACGTAAGCACAGGTAAATCCTTCAAATTCTAAGAAGTGTGAGTTATATCTTTTTTTAAGTCCATTATAATCAATCCAACACACCGTTTCTTCATCTTTAATAGAAAAAGGTATAACTAAAAAGTGTTCTCTAAACAACATTCCTGGTGTTGCAAATAATTTATACAAAGACTCTTTTATACCCCAAATTACGGTTAGTTTATTAATATAATCTTTTGCTTCAGTATCTAAATACTCAAACTCATATTCGATAAATTTCTTTGCTATTTTGGCTATTTTTTCACGTTGCATTTCTATATCAATACCAACTTCATTATCACTAATAATAACTCCAGAAAATGTAAAACTATGGGTTATAGAAATATGCTTTCCGTCTTTTAAATGAGGTTTACCGTTTTCATCATAAAACAAATCTTGATCGTTATAACCAAACTCTCGCAACAAGTGTCTAACACTTAAAAAACCACGTTGATGTAACTCACTTTTCATACCTAAAACTCTGGTTAAACTTTCTGGTTTTAAGTCTAAAGGCGATAGTAAATCATCGTAAGATTCTTCAATTTTCCAAATTTTAACAGTAGTTTGGCTATTAGGAGTAATGGATTTGTAAAGAGGCATTTAATATTCTAAATGTTATTAGTTATCTTTGCAACGCCTAAGGCGATTTTGGCATTTTATATAGCGAATTTAGTTATTTTAAAACACTAAAACCAAAGTTTAGCCCTTTAATAAACATAGAAAAAATTTAGAAATGAGTACAAAAACAGTCCCATACGTTCCTAATAAGGTAAAAGATATGTCTCTAGCAGATTGGGGGAGAAAAGAAATTGAATTAGCCGAAGCAGAAATGCCAGGTTTAATGAGTTTACGTGAAGAGTATAAAAATGAGCAGCCGTTAAAAGGCGCACGTATTGCTGGTTGTTTACATATGACCATTCAAACTGCTGTTTTAATCGAAACGTTACAGGCTTTAGGTGCAGAGGTTACTTGGAGTAGCTGTAACATTTTCTCTACACAAGATCAAGCTGCTGCTGCTATTGCTGCTGCAGGAACTGCTGTTTATGCATGGAAAGATATGACTGAAGAAGAGTTTGACTGGTGTATCGAGCAAACCTTATTTTTTGGAGAAGATCGTAAGCCTTTAAACATGATTCTTGATGATGGTGGTGATTTAACTAATATGGTTTTAGATAAATACCCAGAATTAGCTTCTGGTATTAAAGGTTTATCTGAAGAAACTACGACTGGTGTACACCGTTTGTACGAGCGTGTTAAAAACGGAACATTACCAATGCCTGCTATTAACGTAAACGATTCTGTAACAAAATCTAAATTTGATAACAAATACGGTTGTCGTGAAAGTGCTGTAGATGCAATACGTCGTGCAACAGACGTGATGTTAGCTGGTAAGCGCGTTGTTGTTTGTGGTTACGGAGATGTTGGTAAAGGTACTGCAGCGTCTTTTAAAGGTGCAGGAAGTATCGTAACAGTTACTGAGATTGACCCAATTTGTGCGTTACAAGCTGCAATGGACGGTTTTGAAGTTAAAAAATTAGAAACTGTAGTTGGTAATGCAGATATCGTAATTACTACAACTGGTAACAAAGACATTGTACGTGCAGAGCACTTTAAAGCAATGAAAGATAAAACCATAGTATGTAACATTGGGCATTTTGATAACGAAATACAAATGGCTTGGTTAAACGAAAACTACGGTAATACTAAAAATACTATCAAGCCTCAAGTAGATAAATACACTATTGATGGTAATGATATTATCGTTTTAGCAGAAGGACGTTTAGTAAACTTAGGTTGTGCAACTGGTCATCCAAGTTTTGTAATGAGTAACTCTTTTACTAACCAAACTTTAGCGCAAATCGAGCTTTGGAATAATTCTGATAAGTATGAAAACGAAGTATATATGCTACCAAAACATTTAGATGAAAAAGTAGCTAAATTACACTTAGAAAAAATTGGTGTTGAACTTACCGAGCTTAAGCAAGATCAAGCAGAATATATTGGTGTAACAGTTGAAGGTCCATTTAAACCTGAACATTATAGATACTAAAATTTCTGCAACAGCAGAAATTTTATAAATCCCAAGAAGAAATGTTTGGGATTTTTTTATTGTACATTTTAAAAATCAAAAACCCTTTCTAAAACTAGAAAGGGTTTTTAAATATTTTGGGCTAAAAATTCTTAAGCCTGAAAAGGCTCTATAGAAACATAAGATTTGTTATCTTTTTTCTTTGTGAATTTTACAACACCATCTACTTGAGCGTGTAACGTATGGTCTTTACCTTGGTATACGTTTTCACCTGGATGATGTGTGTTACCTCTTTGTCTTACAATGATATTTCCTGCAACAGCTGCTTGACCACCAAAAATCTTAACACCTAATCGTTTCGATTCTGATTCTCTACCGTTTTTAGAACTACCAACTCCTTTTTTATGAGCCATAATTTTAAGGTTTTAAAGTTTCTGCTTTACGCAGTAACGTTGTGTTATACTTAAGTGTTGTAGATTATTTTTCTACTCCACCGTCTAATTTGTCTTGTAACTCTTTTAATTCATCCCACTTACCATCAGCAGCTAATTGAGCTTGTTGTGGCCAAGTGTCTGGTACGTGATTACCACGAACACCTTCGATGATTTCAGAAATTTTTGCTGGTTTAGCTTTAGCTAAATCTGCATAAGTAGCAATACCTGCTTCTACTAAAGTTTCTGCAATTTTAGGTCCGATACCTTCAATTTTCTTTAAATCATCTGCTTTGCCAGAAGCTTTTTTTGCAGTTGCTTTAGGCGCTTCTGCTTTAGCTTCTTTTTTAGGAGCAGCTTTTTCAGCTTTTTTTGCCGGCTTAGCTCCAGATGCTACTATGTTTTCAATTACGATTTCAGTTAAGGCTTGTCTATGACCATTTTTTACACGGTAACCTTTACGTCTTTTCTTTTTGAAAACAATAACTTTATCACCTTTAAGGTGCTTTAAGACTTTTGCACTTACTTGTGCTCCATCTATAGCTGGGGCGCCTACTGTTACATTGCTACCGTCTGCTAATAAAAGTACGTTGTCAAAATCAACTTGCTTACCTTCTTCTACTGCTAAACGATTAACAAAAACTTTTTGGTCTTTTTCAACTTTAAATTGATGCCCTGCTATCTCTACAATTGCGTACATAGCGTAACGTTTTTATTAATTTAATTATTACTATTTGCTTCTGTTTTCTCAGAAAGCGGATGCAAATATACTTCTAATTAATTAATCTACAAACGTTTTAGGCATTTTGAAGCATATTTCTGCTCTTTTTTAGCATTTGCATGCAAGTTAAGGTTAAAACAACTGTTGTGGCAAATCCCATAATTGCAACTACAAAAGCCACTAATCCTATGTGTACGTTGTAATCTTGTTTAAACACAGTAAGTAGCTGACTTAAAAAATCAGGGTTAATTTCGGTAGCATATAACGTAAAAAATATTGTAAAAACAATAGCAGCTAAGAACCCAGCTACTAACCCTGATGTAAACCCATTAGAATAAGTAAAGTCTTCATCTTGTTTTAGTTTTTGATGCTTAATAACTTCGTAAATACCAAATCCAGTTATAAAGCCATTAAACAAACTAAAAAAAGGATTTGTGTGTAAATTAAATAATGCTAAAATTAAAAAATAAGCAATAAGGACTGCACTTATGGCAAACCCATATTTAATAGGTAATGAGATATTTTTCATAGTTTTTTATTTTATTGGTTAAATAGTCCATTTAATTTCGTGAAAAAAAAACTGTTTTTTTATAATTTGATGTTAATTTTTCTGATTTAAAGGATGTTAAGCCATTTGTATTGTTATTTTTGTTAAAAAGTGTAACAAATCTTTAAGATTTGATACTAATACCAAAAAATAGACAATTAAATATCTTAAACATGAAAAAAAGTTTATTCTCATTAGCAGCTTTAGTGTTGGCTGGTTTTACCGCTAATGCTCAAGAAGTTAAGTATGAAGAGTATGATTTAGATAACGGCATGCACGTTATTTTACATCAAGACAATTCTGCACCTGTTGTTACTACTTCTGTAATGTATCACGTTGGTGCTAAAGACGAAAACCCAGAACGCACAGGATTTGCTCACTTTTTTGAGCATCTTTTATTTGAAGGTACAGAAAACATTCCTCGTGGAGATTGGTTTAAAATAGTATCATCAAATGGTGGTAGCAACAACGCTAATACTACAGATGATAGAACGTACTACTACGAAGTTTTTCCTTCTAACCAAGTTGAATTAGGTTTATGGATGGAATCTGAGCGTTTAATGCATCCTGTAATTAACCAAATTGGTGTAGATACACAGAATGAAGTTGTAAAAGAAGAAAAACGTTTACGTGTAGATAACTCTCCTTATGGTAAGTTTTTTGAAAACGTAAAAAAACACATGTTTAAAAAACATCCTTACCGTTGGACTACAATTGGTGAGATGGAACATTTAGATGCAGCAACTTTAGAAGAGTTTCAAGCATTTAACAAAAAATTCTATGTGCCTAACAACGCTGTTTTAGTTGTAGCTGGTGATATAGATGTACCTCAGGTTAAAAAAATGATTAACGATTATTTTGGACCAATTCCAAGAGGTGAAGAAATTACAAGAAACTTCCCAA
This sequence comes from Mesoflavibacter sp. CH_XMU1422-2, assembly GCF_037029245.1. Classification (NCBI taxonomy): domain Bacteria; kingdom Pseudomonadati; phylum Bacteroidota; class Flavobacteriia; order Flavobacteriales; family Flavobacteriaceae; genus Mesoflavibacter; species Mesoflavibacter sp. CH_XMU1422-2. Next base: position 81,501 of record NZ_JAYMEE010000095.1, read on the forward strand.
AAGAAGACCCTATAACAGAACAAATAAATGCTAAAGCTTACGACGCTAACATCCAAATACCTGCTGTTGTAGCTGCTTATCGTACGCCATCTATGAAAGATAGAGACGCTTACGTTTTAGATATGTTATCTACTTACTTAAGTAGCGGAAAATCTTCTGTACTTTACAAAAAGTTAGTTGACGAAAAGAAAATGGCTTTACAAGTTGGTGCTTTTAACAACAGCCAAGAAGACTACGGTACTTATATCCTTTTTGGTCTTCCTTTAGGAGATGTAAAACTTTCTGATTTAATTAAAGAAATTGATGAAGAGATTGTTAAAGTTCAAAACGAATTAATATCAGAAAGAGATTATCAAAAACTTCAAAATCAATTTGAAAATCAATTTGTAAACTCTAACTCTAGCATCTCAGGTATTGCTAACTCTTTAGCTAGATACTATATGCTTTATGGTGATACAGATTTAATCAATTCAGAAATTGAAATCTACAGATCTATCACAAGAGAAGAAATGCAAGAAGTAGCAAGAAAATACTTAAACCCTAATCAACGTCTAGTATTAGAGTATTTACCAGAGGAAAAAGATAACAAATAAGAAATGAAGATTAGCTTCGGCAATTTTTCAATTTAAAATATAAAACATAATGAAAACAAAAATAACAGCCTTATTAGCCGTATTGTTCTTATCAATTTCTGCAACAGCTCAAATTGATAGATCTGTACAACCTAAACCAGGTCCTGCTCCAACCATTACTCTAGAAGTACCAGGAGAATTTCAACTTAAAAATGGACTTAAAGTTTTAGTTGTAGAAAATCACAAATTACCACGCGTATCTTACTCTTTAACAATTGACAACAATCCAATTGTAGAAGGAGACAAAGCTGGAGTATCTAGTATGCTTGGAGCTATGTTAGGTAATGGAACTACTAACATAGCTAAAGACGAATTTAATGATGAAATTGACTTTTTAGGAGCAAGATTAAGTTTTGGATCTAGTAGCGCATACGCTTCTGGTTTATCTAAATATTCTGAGCGTATTATGGAGTTAATGGCAGATGCAGCAATTAACCCATTATTTACACAAGAAGAGTTTGACAAAGAAAAAACTAAAGTTTTAGAAGGACTTAAAAACTCAGAAAAAAGCGTATCTGCTGTAGCTAGTAGAGTTGGATCTGCACTTGCTTACGGTAAAAAACATCCTTACGGTGAATTTATTACAGAAGAAACTGTAAATAATATTACGTTAGATAATGTTAGAGCTTTCTACCAAAAATACTTTAACCCAAACAATGCTTACCTTGTAATTGTTGGAGATGTAGATTTTAAAACCGTTGAAAAAAACGTAAAGAAATATTTTAAAAATTGGGAAAAAGGTATAGATGTTACAACTAATGTAATTAAACCAAATCCTAATGTACCTGCTACGCAAATCAATTTTGTTGATATGCCTAACGCAGTTCAATCTAACATTGCTTTAACTAACAATGTAGACTTAAAAATGAATGATAACGATTATCTAGCTGCTAAAGTTGCTAACTACATCCTTGGTGGTGGTGGTGAAGGTTATTTATTCTTAAACCTTCGTGAAGATAAAGGTTACACATATGGATCTTATTCTAGTATAGGAGCAAACAAATATGGTGCATCAAGATTTGAAGCTACTGCAGAAGTAAGAAATATGGTTACAGATAGCTCTGTAGTAGAAATGCTTAAAGAGGTAAACCGTATTAAAAACGAAACGATTACTGAAGAAGCTTTAAAAAATGCAAAAGCTAAGTATGTAGGTAGTTTTATTATGTCTTTAGAACAACCTCAAACTATTGCAAGAAATGCTTTAAACATTAAATTAAACAATCTTCCTGCAGATTACTACAAGACTTATTTATCAAGAATTAATGCACTTACAGTTCAAGACATTAAAGATGCAGCTAATAAATATTTTAAGCCTGAAAACGCAAGAGTTATTATAGTTGGTAAAGGAAGCGAAGTAATTCCTAACTTAGAAAAAACAGGATTACCAATCAAATATTTTGACAAGTTTGCAAATCCTGTAGAAAAGCCAGTATTCTCTAAACCAATACCAGAAGGTGTTACAGCTAAAACAGTAGTTGACAATTATTTAACAGCTGTTGGTGGAATAGACAAAATCAAAGCTGTAAAAACAGTACACATGAGTGGAGATGTAAAAATTGAAGGTGTGCCAATTCCTTTAACTGCAGAAGTAAAATACATGATGCCTAACAAAGAATCTTTAGAAATGAACGCTGAAGGTATGGGTACTTTAATGAAGCAAAAGTGGAATGGTACAACTGGATACATGGAGCAACAAGGAATGAAAAGAGATATGACAGAAGATCAAATTGCAGAGAAAAAAGCAAGCCCAGCATTATTTCCAGAAACTGATTTGGACATGAACAATGTAAGCTTAGAAAGTATTGTTTCTATTAATGGAGAGGATAATTACAAAGTAAAAGTAGTTAATGGAGATAATGAAATTTTCCGTTATTACAATACGTCTACTAACTTATTAACTCAAGTAGAAAGCACTACCGAAGCACAAGGTCAAGAAATTAAAACAGTTGTATCATACAACAACTATTCTCCTGTTAACGGAGTACAGTTACCGTATGGTCAAACAATTGTTTCTGGACCTCAAACTATATCTATGAATTTTAAAGCAATTAAAGTTAACGAAGGTGTTACAGACGCAGACTTTGAATAATTAATTGTTTATGATATTTATTAAAAATCCGAAGTTTAATTACTTCGGATTTTTTTTTGCTTTCTATTTGCTAAAAACACACCAAATAATATTATCAAACTACCCAAACCTTGGGTCCAACTAAAAGTTTCATTATCTAATAATCCCCAAATTAATGCTACAATTGGCATTATATAAGTTACAGAAGATGCAAACACAGGTGTTGACATCTGCACTAACTTATTAAATAAAACTTTGGCTAAAGCGGTACCAAAAAAAGATAAAACAACTACAAAACCAATAGAACTTACAAATTCTGATTGGTCTAAGTTTTCAACATTAAAAAAGTCAGTCAAAATCAACACCAATAATGCAGGAATAAAAATTATAACATAATTACCTGCTGCAATACTTAATGGTTTAACATGTTGCAAATAAGTTTTTATAACATTTACATTAATTGCATACATAATTGTAGATGCAATAACAAAACCTGCATACCAATAATTTTGATTTGGATTTAGATCTGCCCCTTCAAGTATCAAAATAGAAGTCCCTACAAAACCAATTACAATCCCAATAACTTGCCTAGTACTTGTTGCTATTTTAAAAACAGCAGCACCTAACAAAACCGTATTTAAAGGCACTAAACTATTTAAAATAGAAGCCACAGCACTATCAATTTCAGTTTCTGCTATAGCAAAGAAAAACGCAGGAAAAAATGAACCTACAAAACCCGAAAGCGCTATCCATTTCCAGTCTTCTTTTTTGATAAGCTTCAATTTATTATAACCAACAATAAACAAAAATACACCGGTAATAATCGTGCGTAAAGCTCCTAATTGATAAGCATTTAATCCTATCAATGCCTTTTTTATCAGGATAAAAGATGTACCCCAAATTAAAGACAACATTAATAGGTAAACCCATTTTAAATAATCATTATTTTGCATAGTCAATTTTTACACTACAAAAATGGAATAATACATACAATAATTAACAATATTTCTTAGTTTTGTAATCTATTCAGTAATAATTAAATACTATATAAAATGAAATTATTTAAAAATATATTAGCTTTAGCTATTGTCACTCTTTTTGCGTTTAGTTGTAAAAATGAAGCTAAGCCAGAAGTAGTAACTTCTCCAAACTCTGAAATTACAACTAATAATGAAGTAGCTAAATTAGATCCAAACGCTAATTATGCTAAAGCAGAATTCACTATCGAAGGAATGACTTGTGCAATGGGTTGCGCAAAAACTATCGAGAAGAAAATGGCTAAAATGGAAGGTGTAAAATCTGCAACAGTAGATTTTGACAAAAAATTAGCAATGGTAGAATATGATGATGCTAAAGTAACACCAGAAAGTTTAGAAAACACAGTTACAAGTGTTGCAGACCAATACAGTGTAAAAGACATGAAAACTGTAGAAAGTTTTACTAAAGACAAAAAAGAATGTTCTGCAAAATGTAAAGAAAAATGTGCAAACAAAACAGATGCAGAAAAAATGGCTTGCAAAGAAACGTGCAAAAAAACTTGTGCAGAAAAAGCTAAAAAAGCCTAAGACATTTAAAAATTAATAATAAAAAGCCTCGATTAGTCGAGGCTTTTTTATGCTTATAAAATCATTAAATATTCATATTTTGGATAAAATTTATTAAAGATGAAAAATAAAATTCTCTTATTCATTACAATTTTGTGCGCTTATTTTATAAAAGCTCAAACATTACCTCAAACCATTAGCGATACAACTTTTACAATTGGTAAAACAGTAAAAATTAAGTCTAAAATATTAAACGAAAACAGAGAATTAAATATCTATTTACCTGCATCTTACAATCTAGACAGTATAAAGACCTATCCTGTAATCTATTTATTAGACGGTTCTAAAGACGAAGATTTTATACATATTTCAGGAATTGTACAGTTTGGTTCGTTTTCTTGGATTAATATGTTGCCAGAGTCTATTGTTGTAGGAATTGCTAATGTAGACAGAAAAAGAGACTTTACATATCCATCTAAAAATGAACTTGACCAAAAAGAATTTCCTTCATCTGGAAAATCTGAAAAATTTATAAGTTTTATTGAATCAGAACTTCAGCCTTACATTAACTCTAAATTTAAAACTAGTAAAGAAAAAACAATTATTGGTCAATCTTTAGGCGGCTTATTAGCAACAGAAATATTATTAAAAAAACCAAACCTTTTTGACAATTATATTATTGTTAGTCCTAGTTTGTGGTGGGATGATGAAAATTTATTAAACTTCAAACCTATTAATTATAACAATAATAAATCTATTTACATAGCAGTTGGTAAAGAAGGTCAAGTTATGGAACGTACAGCCAAAGAACTTTACGAAAAACTAAACTCTAATAAAAAACAAAACACAAGGTTGTTTTTTAACTTTTTAGAAAATAAAACTCACGGAGATGCTTTACATATTGCGGTTTATGATGCTTTTGAGAAAATTTATAGTTCTAAAAAATAATTACTTCCATTCTACAGTTTCCATTATATGCTTAATGTCTTTTTGTAAATAGTTTGCTGCAGGTAATATAGAATCGTAATTAGGTTTTGCGTAAAAATATAAAGAACCTGTTAAAAAGTGCTTTGTACTATCTGTGACATAAAATTGTGATTGGCTTGCGGCATTACCACCAACTTCGTAAAACATTCCGTAAACCTTTCGTTCTTTATTATCATAAACTTGCTCTACAATTTCATCAGCTTTGCGTGTGTGTTCTTGTGTAAAGTTTTGTGCGTCTTTTAAAAACTTAGTTAATTCTTCTTCGTCGTGTATGGTTTTATAAGTAAGATAAATTGTTCCTTTTAATTTTTCATACTCTAAGTTTAACCCAAAACTACTAGGATCATTAGGAATGGTTTTTATTTTAACCGTATCACTAAGTGTATTTCTTTCAAAAGAAAACGGTAATTGTTTTTTATAACTTTTATAAGTTGTTTCTGGATACTCTAACCTTAAATATCCTTTTGGTTTTGGTACAGGATCTTCTGCGCAACTGGTTAATAAGAATAAACCTAAAAGTAAATATGTTAGTTTTTGTATCATCAATTTTACATTTTGGTTAGGGTAAAGTTACCTTAACACGCTTAATTCTTTTTTTATCTAAAGACTCTATAGTAAAAACGTAATTTTCAAATTTTATTTTACTGTTTCGCTTAGGAAAACCTCCAGAGTTTTCTAAAATAAATCCAGCTAAAGTTTCGGCTTCACCTTTATTGTCTTCAAAAACGGTATCGTCTTCAAGTTTTATAATTTTATAAAAGTCTTTTAATGCTGTTTTTCCTTCAAAAACATAATTTTTATCATCTAGCTTAGAAAAGATTAGGTCTTCATCATCAAACTCGTCACTTATATCACCAACAATTTCTTCTATAATATCTTCTAAAGAAACCAAGCCTGAAGTTCCGCCATATTCGTCAACTACAACAGCAAGGTGTACTTTTTTCTCTTGAAACTCTGACATTAAATCATCCAATTTTTTGTTTTCTGGTACAAAAAATGGATCACGTAAAAGTGATGTCCAATCAAATTCTTTTTCATTTAAATAAGGCAACAAGTCTTTTACGTACAAAATACCTTTTATGTTATCCATATTATCTTGGTAAACTGGTATTCTGGAATAACCGTTGGCTACAATTTCTTCTACAATTTCAGCATAAGTTTGATCTATACTTAATGCAAACACATCAATACGTGGTTGCATAACTTGTTTGGTATCTGTATTACCAAAACTAACAATTCCTTGTAGTATTTTTTGCTCTTCTTTGGTAGTATCATGCTCGCTTGTTAGCTCTAATGCTTGAGATAATTGATCTACACTAAGGTTTGATTTTTGTTTTCCTAATCGGCTATGTATTGTTAGCGTTATAGCACGCATTGGTAGACTTAACGGAGAAAACACTACATCTAAAACACGTAAAGGATATGCCATAAAAGTGGCAAATTTTAAATTATTACGGCTAGCATATATTTTTGGCAAAATTTCTCCAAAAAGCAAAATTAAAAAAGTAACAACTACTACATCAACTATAAATTTTATTAAAGTAGATGTAATACTTTTAAACATAAACTCACTTAAAAAAGCAAACAGAATTACTATACCAATATTTATAAAATTATTTGCCACCAATATGGTTGCCAGTAGTTTTTTTGGTCGTTCTAAAAGCTTGGTAATTATTTTTATTTGGTTTTTTGCAGCTAATTCTTCGTCTTCTAAGTCTGTTCTTGACAGAGAAAATAAAGCAACTTCTGCTCCAGAAATTAATGCAGAACCTATTAAAAGAACTATTAAAAGTGCAAATCCTAGTACTATATTTATATTGGTACTAGTTAAAAGTAAGATAAAACACGAGGGTTCAGGATCCATATAATATTACTTAAAAAGGAAGATCGTCATTATCGTCTTCTACTGTTTGTGTATTTGGTGTTTCAGGTTTTGGTGCTTGTTGTTGCATCGGTTTTGCTTGTGCATTACCTTGCATAGCTTCAGATTCGTTTTTATTACTTAAAAAGGTAAAATCTGTCACTTGTATTTCTGTACTATAACGGTCGTTACCAGAATCGTCTTGCCACTTTCTAGTTTTTATTCGACCTTCAACATATATTTTATCTCCTTTTGACAAGTATTTTTCGCAGATTTCTGCACCTTTATTACGTACAACTATATTATGCCATTCTGTATTACTAATACGCTCGTTAGTTTGCTTATTGGTATAAGTTTCGTTAGTTGCCAAAGGAAAACGTCCTACACAACCACCACCTTCAAAATAGTGCATTTTTACTTCGTCTCCTAAATGCCCAATTAGCATTACTTTATTTAGTGTTCCTGACATAATTATTTAATATTAAGGACGCAAAATTACAGAATTGCGTCTGTATGTTATTAAAATTAATAATTTTTTTTGAAGTGAATGAATTATAAATTTTAAAAATTAAATTTATCAATAAAGTTACCTATTAGAATAGGTACAGGAAAGTCTTCTATATTAGAAATATCAATACCTTTTTTAATACTTTTATCTACACTAACTATCCAAAATTTTGTGTACAAATGTTGATGCGATAATTTATGTATTATATCTGTATCATTATATAAATGAACATCAAAATTCATATCCTCTAAAACATCTAAATTTTCAATCATAGACTTTATATTATTATAAGTTGAAGGTTTTTCAGTTTCAATTAAAGGAAATTGATATAAGTTTTGCCAAATCCCGCTTCCAACACGTTGTTCTAAAATTGTTTTTTCGTTTTTAGAAATAATAACTATAAAATTAAAGTACTTTTTAGTAACCTTAGTTTTTTTAAGCTTAACAGGTAATACATCAATTTTATTTCCTTTTAATGCTAAGCAACCTGTTTTAAAAGGACAAACACTACAATCTGGATTTTTAGGTTTACATTGTCTTGCGCCAAACTCCATTATAGCTTGATTAAAAATAGCAGGTTGTTGTTTATCTATTAATTGTTGTGCTAACGCTTTAAACTCTTTTTGTCCTGGTGTAGAGTTTATTGGTGTTTCGATTCCAAAAATTCTGGACAATGCTCTATAAACATTACCATCTACCACTGCTGTAACCTCATTAAAACAAATAGACGCAATTGCGCTAGCGGTATAATCTCCAACACCTTTTAGCTTTAAAATATCTTTATATGTATCAGGAAAAACACCATCAAGCTCTTTTACTATATATTTTGCAGACCAATGTAAATTTCGTGCGCGTGAGTAATAACCCAATCCTTGCCATAATTTTAAAACGTCTTCTTCATTAGCTTTTGCAAGATCATAAACTGTCGGAAATTGACTTGTAAAAGCATGGTAATAAGGTGTACCTTGAACAACTTGTGTTTGCTGTAAGATAATTTCAGAAAGCCAGATATAGTAAGGATTAGTCGTACTGCGCCAAGGTAAATCGCGCTTGTTTACTGTATACCAATTAATTAACTTTGTTGAAAAATTCATAGGGCTAAAAACTACAAGAATTGCAAAAGTAAAGTTTATAGCATTAAAATTTAATGAATTAGGTTTGAAATATTGAATATTAAATGCCTATATTTGCCAACCCTTAAAAAAATTATAATAACTCAAATAATAAAAGAAAATGACTAAGGCTGATTTAGTAGCAAAAATTTCTGAGAAATTAGGAATTGAAAAAGGAGATGTTCAAGCGACTGTTGAAACTTTTATGGAAGAAGTAAAAACATCTTTAGAGAGTGGAGATAACGTGTACTTAAGAGGTTTCGGTAGCTTCATTATCAAAACTAGAGCTGAAAAAACTGGAAGAAATATTTCTAAAAACACAACAATAAAGATTCCAGCTCACAATATTCCAGCATTTAAGCCAGCAAAAGTATTTGTAGAAGGCGTTAAAACAAATGTTGACGTAAAGTAAAAATTTAAACGAATTATTAATTTAAAAACATTAACCTATGCCAAGTGGTAAGAAACGTAAAAGACACAAGGTTGCTACGCATAAGCGTAAAAAACGTAGACGCGCTAACCGTCACAAAAAGAAAAAATAATTCCAAAAAGTAGTTTTTTAACTACTTTTTTGGTTTTTTAAAATTTCGTTCTTTGAAAATAGAGTTTAAAAAAATTACGTTTTAACCTTGCGTAAAAATAAACTCAGCCGGATTAAAAATCCTGTGAAAATTGTATAATCCATCTATACTTAATCGTATGGATAAAAATTAACCTAAATGGATAAAGAATTAATTATTAGGTCTAGTCCAGAAGCTGTTGATTTTGCCTTATTAAAAGATGGAAAACTAATTGAATTACATAAAGATGAAGATGGTAACAAGTTTGCTGTTGGCGATGTGTTTATCGCCAAAATAAGAAAAGCTGTACCAGGTCTTAATGCTGCATTTGTTAATGTAGGATATGAAAAAGATGCCTTTTTGCATTATCATGATTTAGGACCAAAAATTTCTTCACTTTTAAAATTCACAAAACGTGTAAGCACAGGTAAATTAAAAGACTTTTCTTTAAAAGATTACCCATTTGAAAAAGACATTGATAAAGACGGTAAAATAAACAACGTCTTAAAATCAAATCAGTCTATTTTAGTACAAATCGTAAAAGAACCAATATCTACAAAAGGTCCAAGAATAAGCTCAGAGCTTTCTATTGCCGGTAGATATATTGTTTTAGTCCCTTTTTCTGATCGTATATCTATTTCTCAAAAAATAGAAAATAGAGAAGAAAAAGACCGTTTAAAACGATTGGTAAAAAGTATAACTCCACCAGGTTTTGGCGTTATTGTACGAACAGTAGCTGAAGGCAAAAAAGTAGCCGAGCTAGACAAAGATTTACAACATTTGCTAAGTCGTTGGACAGCAATGTGTAAAAAGCTACACAAAGCTCATCATCCTACCAAAGTATTAGGAGAATTAAATAAAGCCTCTTCAATTTTAAGAGACATATTTAACGACACTTTTACAGGTATACATGTAGATGATGAAGAGCTTTATTTTCAAATAAAAGATTATTTGCAAGAAATTGCACCAAATAAAGAATCAATTGTCAAACTCTATCAATCTAAAGTTCCCATTTTTGAGAAATTTGGGATAGAACGACAAATAAAAACTTCTTTTGGAAAAACAGTATCTATGGCTAAAGGTGCCTACCTTGTTATAGAACACACTGAAGCACTTCATGTAATAGATGTTAACAGCGGTAATAGATCTAACAAATCAAACTCACAAGAAGATACTGCGCTAGAAGTAAATCTTATCTCTGCAACAGAAGTTGCAAGACAGTTAAGGTTACGTGATATGGGCGGTATTATTGTAGTAGACTTTATAGATTTAAACTCTGCCGAAAACAGAAAAAAACTTTACAATCACTTACGTGAAGAAATGAAAGATGATAGAGCCAAACATAAAATATTACCTCCTAGTAAGTTTGGATTGATTCAAATAACACGTCAAAGAGTACGACCAGAAATGAACATTAAAACCAGAGAAGTTAACCCTAATGGTGATAATGGAGAAGAGGTCGAAGCACCGATAGTATTGGTACAAAAAATAACTCATGACTTAGAACAACTATTTAAAAAAGACTATAAAAAGGTGACCTTAAACACACATCCTTTTATAGCAGCCTTTTTAACAAAAGGTTTTCCATCTGTACGTTCAAAATGGTTTTTTGAACACAAAAAATGGGTAAAAATACAACCTAGAGATGCTTACACATATTTAGAATATCATTTTTACGATAAAAATGGTGATTTAATAAAATAACCCAAAGCCTTGCTAATTAATTAGTGAGGCTTTTTTTATTGTAAAGATTTGGGCGTTTTAACAGGCTGTTCGTTATATCTTTTTTTGCCTTATATTGAAGAAAAAAAAGGATGCCACTACCATCCCTAACGCAAAAAAGCGGTAATTTGATTGGTTCAAATTACCGCTTTTTTAGTATTAATAAAGCTGATTATTTCAGCATAAAATTTAGATTACTGCTTCACAATTAAGAACTGACTTCTTCTGTTAAGTTGGTGTTGTTCTTTGCTACAAGGGTTACAATCTACAGCAGGCTCAGTTTCACCTTTACCAGATGCAGATATTCTGCTAGCATCAATACCTTTAGAGATAATGTACTGTCTTGTAGTTTGTGCACGTCTTTCTGATAAACCTTGGTTGTAGCTATCAGAACCTCTAAAGTCTGTGTGAGACGTCGCTTCTATAACCATATCTGGGTATTTATTCATCACTTGTACTAAGTTGTCTAATTCAAACGCTGCTTTTGCAGTAATGTTTGATTTGTCAAACTCAAAGTAAATTGGATTTAACACTACTTCTACAGGTGTTACAATCTCTTCTATTGGTGTTAATGCTACGCTTACTGCTACTTCTTCTTCGTTAGTACCATCTACACTTACTTTGTTACTTTCGTAACCTTCCATAGTAACTTGTAATTCTGTATCTGTTTCACATTCTACAATATATTCTACAACACCTTCTGCATTAGTGGTTTTTGTAGCTAAAATGTTTCCGTTAGCATCGGCTAAGCTTGTTGTTGCTCCTGCTAATACGTTTCCGGTTTTCTCATCTACTACAGTTCCTGTGATTAATACATCACATAATGGTTGTAACTTTTTAATAGCATAAATGTCATCACTTCCTTTTCCACCTTCACGGTTAGACGATACAAATCCTTCTCCTGTCTCTTCATTCATTCTAAAAGCAAAGTCATCACCATTACTATTTATTGGTGTTCCTGCATTACGTATAGGCGCCATTTTACCGTCTATTTCTTTAGTGTGGAATACATCCATACCTCCAAGTCCTAAATGACCTGTAGAAGAGAAGTAAAGTGTATTATCACTACTAATGTATGGGAACATTTCTTGTCCTTCGGTATTTACCTTTTGACCTAAGTTTTCTGGTGTACCTACATTTCCGTTTGCATCTAATGTTGCTTTGTAAATATCAAACTTACCATATCCTCCTGGCATATCACTTGCAAAGTAAATCATGCTTCCGTCTGCGCTTACACTTGGGTTTTTAATCGAGTAGTTTGGACTATTGATTGATAAGGCTTCTACCTCGCTAAAACCATCACTGTCTTTTGTAGCTTTAAACAGATGTAATACACTATACTTTGTGTTAGATAAACTGTCTTTTTCATAGATGTTTTCAAAGAAACTTTCTCTTGAAAAATACATGGTTTTTCCGTCTGGTGTAAAGCTTACAATACCTTCGTGGTATTTAGTGTTAATATCTCCGTCTAAAAGCTCTTCTCCTTGGTAAGTCCCATCTTCTGCTACAGTATATTCGTAGATATCTAAAAATGGTTCTTCGTTCCATCCGTATTTTTTACGGTTATCATTTCTAGAACTAGTAATGTATAGTTTACCATCTTCAAGCGTACCTCCAAAATCTGATGTAGCTGTGTTGATGTCTAAGTTTTGTACGTTAAAGGTTTTTCCTTTATCTAAGATTTTTGATAAATAATCTGGGTTAGACTTGTACATCATTGCTCTGTCATCTGATGGCTTCATTGCAGCAAACTTATCCATTTGCGTATTTGATGCTTCATACTTTCCGTTTGCTTTTAGCATTTCTGAATACTTGTAGATCATCTCTGCATCGTTTGCTCCTGCTTCAAATGCTTTAGCATACCACTTTTCGGCTGCTTCGGTACTATAGATATTGTAGTTGGCTTCTGCTAATTGTGAGTAGACATAAGCATCGGCTTCTCCTTTTTCTACTAATTTATTGTAGGCCTCTATAGCATCTACAAATTGGTACTTAGCAAAAAGTTTATCGGCTTTTTTTGTAGCACTGTTTTGAGCAGTTAGACTAAAACTGCTTATTAAGGCACAAACTATAAATAATTGTATATGTTTCATTGTTCTTGGTTAGCTTATCTGATTAGAAATAACGTGGTGATCTTGATACTTTTCTTGGTAGATTGATATCAAAGTTGATAAATATCTCATGGGATGAGTTAGTTACAACATCTAATTGTGAGTTAACACTGTCATATGCATAACCGATTCTTAAGTTTGGTGCTACTAAAAAGTTAACCATACCACTAAACGAATCGTCTAAACGGTAACCTGCGCCTACCTCTACAAAATCATACATAAATAGGTTTAGGTTTACATCGTAAGTCACTGGTGAGCTAAATGCTAGCTTTGTCATTACATGTGGCTTTAACTTAAAGTTTTCTGATAAGTCAAATACATATCCTGCTGCTACAAATGCGTGTTGGGTCTCTGACCCTATTTTAAATCCATTAGCATCTAAGTGTACAGATTCTAAAATATTTGGCATCGATGCAGAAATGTAATACTTGTTTGGCTTATAAAAATATAAGCCTGCTCCTATATTTGGTGTGACTTCATTGATGTTTTCTGAATAGAAAGGATCGTTTGGATCTAATACTTCTACTGAGGTTAATCCAATGTCATGAAAAGTAGCTCCTGCTTTTAATCCAAACGCTAATTTTGTTCCTGTCCCTACCGGTAAGGTATATGAGAAATCTACATACGCATTAGTCTCGTTTACTGGTCCTACTTCATCACTTATTAAGGATAAACCTAAACCTACACGCTTACCTACTGGCGAGTGTATGGTTAAG
>NZ_JAYMEE010000096.1:0-761 GCF_037029245.1 Mesoflavibacter sp. CH_XMU1422-2
CCTTACAATGGTGAACATAGAAGTACTCTAGCAATAAATAATTAATATTTTACTTGTTTATTGCCTCAGTTCTTTGTTGTGCAACGTTTTTTATTTCTTTTTTAAGTCAAATCCTAAATTCAATTGTAACATTATTGGCCAAATATTTCCATTTCCATTTGTGTCAAAATAGTATTGAGGTCCAACGTCAAAAAGTAAGTGAAAGTTCTTTCCGTATTTTCTTTGAATTCCCCAAGTTGGTCCAATTGCGAAGTCAAAGTCAGATGTTCGGTTTACATTTTCAGCAATTGAATTCCCACGTGTAATAAATCTCAACGAAACAAAATTTCCAGAATTATTTTCGGTCGTTCTATTTTTTCGATTCCGTTTGTTCAAATTGTAAAACCATTTTTCTTGAACATCTAAAAATGGACTGATTATGTAAATAAATCCACTACCACCAAAAGTCAAGTCAGGATATCCTCCGCCATATCCAATTCCAAGTCCAGCCGAGAATGTTGAGTAAGTTCCAGTTGGCAATTCCAATTCAACTCCTGGATTTAAAAAATTCACTCTCCAGATTTTTTCCGTTGTAATTTGGTCGTTTTCTTGAGCGTAGGTTAATGTTACTAAAAGTCCAAATAGTAGAGTCAGTAAGTTTTTTTTCATTCGTTTTCGTTTTTTTTGGTAAATGTTGCACAACGGTTTGGTATAGATTTAGTTGCGGCTTAAAATCCGAAGGATTTTCAGCATTAAGCAACTAAGATAGTAAATTGGTATGA
>NZ_JAYMEE010000096.1:771-1288 GCF_037029245.1 Mesoflavibacter sp. CH_XMU1422-2
TTGGTATAGATTTAGTTGCGGCTTAAAATCCGAAGGATTTTCAGCATTAAGCAACTAAGATAGTAAATTGGTATGAATTTCCGAAAGGAAATTCAGTAGCAATTGAATATATACCTTGTTAGCTGTAGTATTGTTTTATTTTATGTGATTCAGCTGGCGAAATTGTAGAAAGAAAACTTATTTTTATTCCACTTTTTTTTGCGCGACATTCCGTTTTACCGTTTCCGTTTTTTTAGTTTCTGTTCCGTTTTGAGCGACAGAATTCGACCGCAATTTATTCAATTCCGTACGAGTCAGTTTTAGAGTTCAGTTCCGTTTACCGTTTTAAAATTCAGATCCATAACAGGCTAAAATTCTGTTTTCAATTTTTTAAAGTTACGTTGCTAAAAATCAACACGAATTGAGCGTTTTTGGTTGATGCAATATTACAGCTAACGGTCCCGTATAACCGTCAGTTACGGTTTTCAAGTTAATAATTTTCGGTTAAGAACTGACGTTAGCAATTCCGAGTGGATTC
>NZ_JAYMEE010000096.1:1298-1708 GCF_037029245.1 Mesoflavibacter sp. CH_XMU1422-2
TTGATGTTGTATGGATAGTTGCGTAGAATTAGAAATTAACTTAATAAATACACCAAAATGAAAAACGATACAATAGCAGAAGTGATAGCACTTTTGAATACAGCAAATTATGATACAGATACGCTGAACCAAAAAAGAGATGAAGTAGTAAGTACGCTTAAAAAGCAATTATCTATACAACGTGTTAGCAAATCGTTACCTGAGCGAAAAGGTAGATGCTGCGGTAGATGTGATGGGGTGCACGACCTTTGCTTTGGTGATATGACTTGTGATGTACATAATGTACTTGGTTGTGAGGATTGCTATGGTAAAAGGTAATGTTTGCTAACGGTCTCGGCTATGATTTCGTTGTGGAATCATCCGCAGGATTATTCCGCCGAAATCCAGCCGTTTGATTTATACTTTTACTT
>NZ_JAYMEE010000016.1:0-6239 GCF_037029245.1 Mesoflavibacter sp. CH_XMU1422-2
GTGCCTTACAATGGTGAACATAGAAGTACTCTAGCAATAAATAATTAATATTTTACTTGTTTATTGCCTCAGTTCTTTGTTGTAGTGCGTTTTTATATTTTCATATTTTCTTCAAAAAATTCAATAATTTTATTTTCATTTATTAGCCTTTTCGTGTAATCGAAAATTGAGTCTGACGTCAATTCGGGACTTTTAATTTGCAATGACTTTAATGTTTTATCTTTTTGTGGTGCAATAAGAATTGTTTTGCCATAATTCAAGTCAAAAATTCTTGTATTTATTATTGCATAAGCATTATTTTCAGGTGTTTGAAATGCCAGATAGTCAATTCTATTATTTTTAGTTTTAATAAAACCTTGTCCCAAATAATCGGGGTGATTTCTTGATAAGATAAAATTACCCGCTAAATTATAATTGACATTATCAATTGTGTCAGTTGATATTATTATCTGAAAAAAAATTTCATCTTTTCTTTCTTTAAGTCTGCTTTTGTTTAACTCATTTTTTCTTACAAAAAAACTATTCATCACAAGGGTTTTACTTTTCATTGGGTATTTATCTCCTACAGTCCCTACACCTGTAAAACTTCCCTTACCCAATAAATCATATTTGGGAACTGGAAAAGTCCCTATAACAAATGGACCAAGGTCGCCAAGGTCTTCATCATTTTTGTCATTTTCAAACATTTCAATATCCCAAGTTGTTGAGTCTTGCACATTGCTTAAATACTCCAACCTTTTTGATTCAGACCAGTTATTTTGATTGCTGGTTTTTTTCACTGAACAACTTATAATTGAGATAATAAGTATGAGAATTAATACTATTCTTTTCATATAGTTTTTGAATTCAGCTAGTTTTTCTTAAATGCACTACAACGTTGAGTGTATGCGTAGTGGCGGACTTCGGAGTTATTCTCTATCAAACCGAGATTGAGTTGATGCGAGCCACAAACCTTGATATTTACTACTTTCCCCGCCATTACGTATGACACATTGTTGTGTGCAGTAATTATTTCCATTTTTCTTTTAATTCCTTCCATTCTGCCCAAAAATGTTTAAATCCATTTTTGTCAAATTCTTCATCAGGCAAAATCTTGTTATCAGGACTGCCATAGAATTTCTCAACTTTATCCGTGAAATCAATAACTAAGTTTTTGTAATCATCAAATATCATTTGTCCTTTTGAACCCTTTACGGATTCAAAAATCACATTACCATTAGAATGTTTTATTTTCCAATCAATTCCGTTGGGACAGCCTGTAATTACAACATAATTTTCTCCATCTTCATCAGGAATCATGAAATTACCGCAACAAGGAACTAATTGATTTGAAAATTGGTCAAGTCCGCAATCTTGCTCCAATGACCTTAATAAATATAATCCTGTTGCTGATAAAGTCCACGAACCCGAATCTTTATTGCATAATTCTTCTGACCCAATTCGAATATAGATTTTACCATGCGAACAAAGGTCTTCCTTATCATCTTCGCCATTGTCTTTAATCCAATGTTGACGTAGTATTTTTATTTCAAAGTCCTTATTTTTCATTATTTAAGGCTTGTGGAGCACTTGCATTCCCGCTCAAATTTCCACCAAATTTTATCAAATCAAAAAGTCGAGTCACTGCCCAACTTATCTCATCCTGATTGCAATAATATTCTATTATCTTTCCGTAGTCTTTGTAATAAGAAATATTGAATCCGTCCTCAATATCGTTGTACCAAATTACCTTCTTTCCACAAATTGCAACAACCCAAAATCCATCTCCTAAATCTCCATACTGAGTTTCAGTCCATTTTTCTGGGTCAATTTTAATTAATTGCCAAAAATTCCAAAGTTCACCATTCAAATCAGATTCAGTTTTAAGAATCTCGTCGTATAGTTCACTTAATTCTATTGGTTTCCATTCTTGCATTGCAGTTTGTTTTTATTGCCAACTCATTTATAACATGAACAAGATACAACTTTTTATACTCCTCTCGCCCAACTCATAAAAACAAAATACCAACTTTTACCAAAGAGTTGTGTAATGGCTACCGCTGTTACCCAACGTTTTTTATTCCAATTTTGTTTTCAATCCAATCGTGAAAGTATATTAAAACTCCAATTATTAAATGAAAACAAATTAATATTTGTCCTAATAATGCTGACGAACCTTTAGAATACATTCCAAAAAGCCCAGATATTATGTGATAACCAGCTAATAAAAACAACCCAACATTAGATTTACTGCTTAAAATCCAAAAGATTAAAATAAGCTGAAATATCAGTCGCCCAATTTGAGATGGAAGTCTTTCAGTACCAACTTTGTTATAAACTAAAACCATTAAAATCAGTTCAACAATTAAAGTCAGATATATTGCAGAAATCAAAACAGGTCTTTCCTTCATAGCTTTGATCAATCAGAATAAGGTATTAATCCAAAAAAATGTAACCCTAAAAGTATTATCGATAGAACAACTCCACCAATACTACTAATAAAAATTGTTATTGATATTGAGTCCGGTGAATTTTTAAATTTAGCGTGACTTACTTTAATATCATAAATTGAATAGATAAAAAGTATAATGCAAAATATTATTAATAATGTTGAACTTTTCATTGTTTTCAAATGTTGGGTAATGTTTGGTATAACCGTCAGTTACCGGATTCAAAGTTACATATTTTCAATCAAGCACCGTTATAGCAAATAAACTCCTAAAACAAGCTTTTGCAATAGCAAAATCAGCAAGACCTTCTGATGAAAATGATGTCTTCAAAGTATACTAAAACAGACCTATTTTTTAACTCAGATCTTTGTTGTGCTTTTGTGCTTTATTTTCCGTTCTGTTTGTAGCGTTGGCAAAACATACTCATTTACAGTTTTGGTGTTGCGTTGGCTGGCGCGACTGTAAATGTGTATGGCTTATGCGTTGGCTTATTCAATCTCAATTTTATCAATCTCTTTCATCAACCTATCTGTTTCGGAAAGTGCTACAATGATTTTTTGATAGTGCAGTATATCGTCAAATTCCAATTTGCGTTCTTTTCGGTCTTTGAGCCATTTTTGGGCTGGTTGATATCCACCAATGTAAAACTCCCAAGCTACTTGAGGAACATTATCAAAATACTGCGTTTCGTTGATAAACACTTTGCCGTCTTTGTATTTTGGTTTGCCAACTATATTATCTCCGTCCATTGGGTATTGCGTGATGTATTGCTCAACGGTTGGACTTTCCAATAAATGAATTTGTCGTATTTCTCCGCCTAATTTTACCAATTGCCGAAATGTATCTTGGTCTTTTGGGTAAGGCACTCTTGGGAAATCAATTTTTAGAAACTCTTTGTATTTCTCACGATACGTTGGTGAATGTAACACCGCATAGATGTAATCTAAAATATCAATTGGGGCAAAGGTGTTTTCGGTTGGTACTTTCTCGTTGGTGAAAGTTAAACCTAATTGCTCAGCAATTTGATTTACAATTTCTGCTTTTAGATTTGGTTTTCTTTCATTTGATTGTTCAATGGTTTGTTGTCCGTTGGTTTCGGGGTAAACATAGAGAGGAAAAACTTGATTTTGCTCTTTAGTTCTATTAGAAATCAGACAAGCATCAGCAATTTTTGAACTTATATAAATATGGTTAAAATCTTCCTTAGCTAACTGCCGAGGAAGCAATAACCCAATATTATTTTTTGCAATAAATTGTTTTGAAATGGAATGTCTTGAACGATAAGAAGCTGGTATTTTTAATTTTTCATATGGATTTTTAGTTCTTGTCTCTAAATAAAGAAATTTTCTATTGTCGAAAGGCCTATATTGATATTCTTGAATATCACTTTTATTGACAATTTCTTCCGTTTGGTTTGAAATGTTCTCTATTAATTCCTTAGTTGAAAAATTTGACAGCAAACTATCTTTTCCAGTCTGAACACCAATAACACCTTCATTAAAAAAATGTGGAATACTTAAGTAATCATAATATTTGAGTTTATCCGTATCGCTCTTAGGTACAAAGAAAAAATATGGCTTACTAGGTTTCAGTTCTTCAAAAGTCAATGATTTTAGCTGGTTCTTAAAAAGGAATTCATACTTGTAATTTCTTTTACCAAATAAATCACAGTGATATATTTTTCCTAGTTCATTTGTTTTCTTTTGCCCTGTTTTGATAAAAATATTAATGGAAACACCTTGCATTATATCAAATACATTTTGGTCTATACTGCCATCTGGTGCAGTTTCTTCTTTTTTGATATTACCGTGTAAATCTATGGTGTAGATTTTATCATAGGTGTTCAGCAAGTGTCAACGCATTCCCCTGAATGTTGGATTGTCTAAGAATCCGTGAGGATTGATAAACGCCAAAACACCACTACCGTTTTTCTCAATAAAATGCTGTCCGTAACGTAGGAACTTTACGTAGTCATCATTCAGCCAATGTTTACGTTCATTGAAGTGAACACCGTCAACATATTTGTAATCTTCAATCAATTTGCTAATCCATTCACCATTGTTGGAAGAAATTCCACTGTATGGCGGATTTCCAATCACACACATTACAGGCGTATCACGTTTTATGTGGTTTGCTTCATTGGCTTCACTACTCAACCAATTGGCAAATAAAGTTCCTGTGTCTTGGTGGTGTTCTTCTAAACTGTTGGTCAAATAAACTCTAAAGCGTTGGTTGGATGTTGGTTTAAATCCTGTTTCGGTCAAAAGCAAATCCAATTTCAAATGTGCCATTGCATAACTCGCCATTAGCAACTCAAAACCATTTAACCTTGGCAATAAATGGGTTTCTACATAATTGCTCCAAATGCCTTGTTGTCCTTGGAATTTTTTGTGAATGTGCTTGACCACTTCTGCCAAAAAAGTTCCTGTTCCTGTGGCTGGGTCAAGAATTTGTACTTTGTGTACTTCTTGTTCCATTTGTTTGTAGCCTGTTGCAGAACGTTTGTCTGCGGTTTGGGTGTTTACTTTTATGGTTGTTTTGCTAGTGTCAGCAAGTCCTTGCGGTAAATCAAATTCCGTTTTCAAAATGTCGTCCACTGCCCGAACAATGAAATTTACAACGGGTTGCGGTGTGTACCAAACGCCACGAGATTTACGCAATTTCGGGTCGTATTCGCTTAGGAAAGTTTCGTAAAAGTGGATAATCGGGTCTTCCATTTTGGTTGATTTCCCGTAGTTCTTTAAGATTTCTTCTACGTTACACGCCAAAAAGATTTCCGAAAGATTTTCAACAACCCATTTAATTCGGTCGTCAATGTCTGGCCCTGCAATGTAGCCAAAGAGTTTTCGTAAAAACGGATTTGATTTTGGAATCAATTCAGCCGCTTCTTGTCTGCTGAAATTGTCCAAAGTAGGGTCGTGCAAACGAGCTGCAAACATTCCGTAAGCAATGGTTTGAGCGTAAACGTCTGCAAAACCTTGTGGTGTAATGTCGTGAATCAAAATTTGCTTGAAAGCCAACATTTGTTCTTTTAGCGTAGAATTTTCTTGATTTTCTTCATCACTGGTCAATGACTTTTCAATAATATCAGAAAGAAGGCGGGCTTTGCCCGCCATCATTTCTGCTAATTTTTTTGAGCTTTTAATTGTTTGTCCAACGTGAACGCAAAAATCTTTGATTAGATTTTCAAAGTTGCCAAAGTTTTCAGGTAAAGGTTTTATTCCCTTGTCTGTTATTTCAGCAATGGAAATTTTGGTGATAAATTCGCCTTCTCGGTACAGATGAAAGTTAATGTAGTCCGTGAAAATCAAATTGTTTAGAGAAGCCTTGTAGCGGTCAAACTGCTCTTTGTTTCCTGTTTTTTTCGTTCCGTCAAGGTCTTTGTCGCCAATGTCTTTAGCTTCAATAAATCCAACAGGAATATCTTTTTTAGTCAAAATGTAGTCAGGTGCTCCGCAACTTTGTCTTTTCGGTTCGTTGGTCGCTCTGATTGTCGGCACTAAACTTTCCAACAATTGTTGTAAATCTCCACGGAAAGTATGTTCGGTTGCATTTCCGAGTCTGTACCTTTTGTCTAGGTTGTCAATATATTGTTCTAATGTCATTTATTCATTCAATTTCTGTCAGAGCGTTGGCAAAGAACAGCTCTTTTGGTTTTTCAGCGTTGGCTTTCGTGTCAGCAAAAACCAAATGTGCTGTTTGTGCGGTGGGCTCTTTTTTTAGCTTGCTTACAACGTTAGCGTATAAATTTCAGTTGCGGAAAATCGGTACGATTTTCCGATTGAGACTGAAAGATAGAAAATTGCAATG
>NZ_JAYMEE010000097.1:0-779 GCF_037029245.1 Mesoflavibacter sp. CH_XMU1422-2
GCTACAACACCTATAACAGTAACAGCGATACCGGATAATTACACATCTAACGAGGTAAGTATTGTATGGTATGACCAAAATGATAATATAATATCAGGCGAGAACAGCTTAGATTTAGACACTGTATTAACAGAAGGTGTGTATACTATAGAGGTAACCTTTAACGATACAGGTTGTTCAAACACAGCAACAGTAGATGTTTATGAATTAGATAGTTGTATTATTCCACAAGGTATATCACCAAACAATGATGGATTAAATGACAATTTTGACTTAAGTAGTTTTGATGTACAACGCTTAGAGATTTATAACCGTTATGGTACGTTAGTATACTCAAAAGATTCTTACAGCAATGAGTGGCATGGTCAATCAAATGACGGAGAAGAGTTACCAGTAGGGACTTACTATTTTGTCATGAAGTATCAAGGAAGCAAACAAAAAGCCGCTTGGGTATACATAAACAGATAATAAACTAATCATACAACCAATACAGATATAATGAAAAAAATATATATCCTATTCGCTTTGCTCTTTGCATTGCAAGCACAAGCACAGCAAGATCCACAATACACACAATACATGTATAACATGAATGTGGTTAACCCAGCCTACGCTGGCTCATACGAAGGTGTTGCCATAGGTGCACTTTACAGAAGCCAATGGGTAGGTTTAGAAGGAGCACCATCAACAGGAACCTTAACCATACACTCGCCAGTAGGTAAGCGTGTAGGTTTAGGTTTATCCTTAATAAGTGATGAAGTAGGACCAGTAAACGAGAC
>NZ_JAYMEE010000017.1:0-564 GCF_037029245.1 Mesoflavibacter sp. CH_XMU1422-2
AGAAGTACTCTAGCAATAAATAATTAATATTTTACTTGTTTATTGCCTCAGTTCTTTGTTGGTTACAGTTATATTTCAGTTTTTTGAGATTCATTCAGAGTTTTGTTTTGCGTTTTGATATTTAATTCCACGTTATGATTCCGCAATTTTGGAATTCGATAGAGTAGCAGTAATCAATTCACGTTTTTTAAATTCCGCTCAAGTTGATTTCTGCGCATAGTTCCGTTTTACATTTTTCAATTCAGCGTTACGTTTCGGTCTCGAGTATTAAATTCAGTTTCCGTTATTTTTTTGCGCAAAGTTCCGCAGTTTTCAAAGTTCGGAATTCGCACGATTTTTACGTTTAGTTTTTAATTCCGCTATTGTAACCAACGGTATAGTGTATGATTTCGTTGCGTGTTTAAACACTAAAGTTAGCAAATAAATCACAGATAGAAAGTCCGCGAGGACTTTCGTAAGTAGGCTATAACTAGCAATGAATTATACACATCTTAAGTTAGCAATCTATTAACTTTAACATTTAATCATAAAGAACCAAAGAGAGGAATAAGGTTATGATATACG
>NZ_JAYMEE010000018.1:0-3524 GCF_037029245.1 Mesoflavibacter sp. CH_XMU1422-2
GTGCCTTACAATGGTGAACATAGAAGTACTCTAGCAATAAATAATTAATATTTTACTTGTTTATTGCCTCAGTTCTTTGTTAGCAACAGGCTTTTTATTGAAAACTAAATTCTGTAATTACCTCAAAATAATCACAATTAGAACATCCGATAGAAGTAGTAGTTAATTCTTTTTCGCCAGCTACAAATTCAGAACTATGTTAGCAACAGGCTTTTTATTGAAAACTAAATTCTGTAATTACCTCAAAATAATCACAATTAGAACATCCGATAGAAGTAGTAGTTAATTCTTTTTCGCCAGCTACAAATTCAGAACTATCAAAGTAGGTATCTCCAAATGAATTTATTTTTGTAACTAAATTATCATTACTGTCATAAAATTCCAATTGATATACAGCTGTATCATTTGCGTTACTTCCGTCATTAATCGGAATAATACTTCCAAGCGTATCAACATTCCAATCGGTTACACTTGGTGCTAATGAGCTAATATTTTGTCTTGGTGGTGAAGTATAAGTGTAAGATGTTCCGTTTAAAGTAAGTTTATTTATTCTAAAGTAAAGCGAACTATAGTTTTGCGGAATATCTTTAAGTGTTACTTTATTAAACCTTAGGATTGATGGTCTTGTTATTTCAATAGTTTGCTCCGTTTCTAAATCAAATTGACTTGATTTCAGTTTAATCGTATATTCTCCAATTCGGTTAGCATTAAAACTTAAATTTTGAGTTGTAAATGTTTCAGTTCCGCTGTTCGAAACAACTTCCCAAATATAACTTCCATTCGGATTAGTAGTAGTGTTTGTAACGTTTATCTCGGATGAAGCAATTCTACTTCCAGTTTCAATATTAAAAGATAAATTCGGTTGAAGTTCATCATCAGAGGAACAACTGTTAAGTGTAATGATAGCGATAGTAAATAATAATAATTTTTTCATTTTTTTTCTTATTGGTTTATTTTTGGGTTTCGTGTGTCAGCTTGTTGCTAACGGTCTCGTATAACCGTCAGTTACGGGTTTATATGTGTTAATATTCGGTTTGGCACTGACTTTAGCAATTCCGAGTGGATTCGGACGTAGTCGAATCCGCCGTAATTGCGGTTATACATTGTTAGCAAACGTTTTTTTAATATTCAATATCGAATTCAAAACTATTCGTTCCGTTAAAAATTTCGACTACATTGGTTGGATTGTTTTGACCATTGTAGGAATATTGATAATTTCTGTCCAAGTTTCCATTCTCTTGTATTGAAATGATATTGTTTCTTAAAAATGGAAAAAAGTAACCTTCGTAACCATCCCAAACAAATTCGCCAAATTCAAAATCATCGAAAGCATCTACAAATAGATGAAGGTAAATTGAACTTAATTGTCCGAAAAACGGATTTGGATTATTATCGTATTCATATTCAGATGTATGTGATAAATTATTACTACTGTCGAAAACATTGATTACGGTTATGTTTTGGTTATTGTCATACTCAATTGTAGCATAATTTTGGTCTCTTGTAATTTTCGTAATCAAACCGTTGTTTCGTTCCAACATAATAATTCCAGTATCGCCAGTACTTGAACTGGTGTTAATGGTAATCAAATTATTATTATAAGAGTATTCTTCGGTTCTGGTTATAGTTGGGTTAACAGTATTGCTCGGTTGATTAATTGTTTTAGTTGCATTCAACAGTCGATTGCTCGAATCGTAAGTAAAGGTTGTATTTGAACTAAAGCTGGAATTATTTGAAACAAAACTTCTCGAACTAACATTATTTGAATCGTAAACAAAATCAGTTTCAGAATCAATGTTCTCTGAAGTGTAAATATCAATTATTTGGTCTAATTGGTTGTTTTCATTGTATCGATATTCTAAATTTATATTGTTACTTGCATATTCTCTTTTTACCAAGTTATTATTATTCATAGGTTCGTTTCCGTCTGCGCTACTATCATCCGATGAGCAGGAAATTATTACTAAAAACAATAAAATTTTTGAAATCAATTTAATTTTTTTCATTGATGATTGGGTTAAATGTTTGCTAACGGTTTGGTATAGATTTAGTTGCGGCTTAAAATCCGCAGGATTTTCAGCATTAAGCAACTAAGATAGTAAATTGGTTTGAATTTCCGAAAGGAAATTCAACCGCAATTGAATATATACCTTGTTAGCTGTAGTATTGTGTTATTTTATGTGATTCAGCTGGCTAAATTGTACATAGAAAACTTATTTTTTTCCGCTTTATTTTTCCGCAATATTCTGTTTTACTGTTTCCGTTTTTTGAGTTTCATACCGTTTTGAGCGACAGAATTCGACCGTAATTTATTCAATTCCGTAAGAGTCAATTTTAGAGTTCAGTTCCGTTTTCCGTTTTAAAATTCAGATCCGTAACAGGCTAAAATTCTGTTTTCAATCTTTTAAGTTACGTTGCTAAAAATCAGCACGAATTGAGCGTTTTTGGTTGATGCAATATCACAGCTAACGGTCTTGTATAACCGTCAGTTACGGATTTAAAGATAGTATTTTTCGGTTAAGAACTGACGTTAGCAATTCCGAGTGGATTCGGACGTAGTCGAATCCGCCGTAATTGCGGTTATACATTGTTGGCAACTGGCTATTCTATTGAAAACTAAAATCAGCTATTATCTCGAAATAATCACAAGTAGAACAACCAATCGAAGTTGTAGTTAATTCTTCTTCTCCAGCTTTAAATTCTGAGCTATCAAAGTAAGTATCTCCAAATGAGCTAATTTTAGTTACTAAATTATCATTTTCGTCATAAAATTCTACTTGATAAACAGCAGAGTTATTAGCATTGCTTCCATCATTAATTTGAATTATATTTCCTGGAATATCAACATTCCAATCCGTTACATTTGGTACTAATGAACTTACATTTTGTCTTGGTGGTGATGTGTATGTGTAAGATGTACCATTTAATGTAATCTTATTTACTTTAAAATAAAGTGAACTATAATTTTGAGGAATATCCTTTAAAGTTAATTTATTAAAAAGTAGAGTAGAAGGTCTTGTCGTATTAATAGTTTGTTCGGTTTGTAAATCAAATTGGTTTGATTTTAATCTAATTGTATATTCTCCAATTCGGTTTGCGCTAAAAGTTAAATTTTGTGTAGTATAAGTTTCAGTTCCGAAACTTGAAATAACTTCCCAAATATAACCTCCGTTTTGATTTGTTGTTGTTGTATTTGTAACATTGATTTCGGAAGATGCAACTCTGCTGCCATTTTCTATATTAAATGATAAATTTGGTTGAAGTTCTCCATCATCTGACGAGCAACTGTTCAAAGTAATGATAGCAATGGTAAGCAATAATAATTTTTTCATTTTCATTTTTTAATGGTTTATATTCATTTTTGAGTTTCGTCAGCTTGTTGCCAACGGTCTCGTATAACCGTCAGTTACGGGATTAAAGTTAATAATTTTCGGTTATGCACTGACGTTAGCAATTCCGAGTGGATTCGGACGTAGTCGAATCCGCCGTAATTGCGGTTATACATCTTAAGTTAGCAATCTATT
>NZ_JAYMEE010000019.1:0-1001 GCF_037029245.1 Mesoflavibacter sp. CH_XMU1422-2
ACAACTTCAAAGGTTACCGTGTCACCCACATTTGGTGTTGAACTACTTGCCGCACTTATACCCTTAGTTAACTCTAAATCGGATTGTGCTGGTACTACAACTTCATCGTCTTCATCATCTTCACTTTGGTCGCCATCATCGTTGTCTGGGTTACTATCTGGATCATATTGATCGCTCGCTGTTACTTGTGCTACATTCCTATATTCTCCAACTACTCCAGTCGGTGCATTGACCGTGACCTGATAACTTACTGTTACTCCTGTTAATGGTACATTTGCTAAATCCCAAGTAATAGTTGTATTTCCTGGATTAAAAACCCCTCCATTATCTATACTTCCTGACACTAATGTGTAACCTATTGGTAATACATCTTCTAAGCTTACATTGGTAGCTACTGAACTTCCTCCATTGGCTATTGCTATACTAAAGGTTAATACATCGCCTACATTTACTGGTGCGCCATTTGCATCTACTACGGTTTTATCTATTGATAAATCTGCCGTTTGTGGTGTAATGGTAAAAGTATCTTCATCATCATCATCGCCATTACCATCTCCATCTTCATCTACGGTATCATCTGTCGTTGGATCACTGTCTGGATCATATTGGTCACTTGCCGTGATTTGCGCTGAGTTTGTATACTCTCCAACCGCTCCAGTTGGTGCATTAACCGTTGCTTGATAAGTTACAGTTATACTGCCATTGGCTGGCACAAACAATCCTAACCAGCTTGCTGTATTTCCTGTAGCTGTTCCTGCGTTGTTTACTGTTCCTAGCGTGTAACCTATAGGTAACACATCTTCTACACTAACGCCTGTGGCATCATTAGAACCTTCATTTGTAATTACTAATTCAAAAACCAAGATATCTCCCACATTTGGTGTGGCACTACCTGATGACAGTCCTTTCGCTATACTTAAATCTGCCTGTGCTGGCATGATTGTGATGGTGTCCTCATCGTCATCATCGCCATTACCATCGCCATCTTCATCTACGGTATC
>NZ_JAYMEE010000020.1:0-1273 GCF_037029245.1 Mesoflavibacter sp. CH_XMU1422-2
TAAATCTGCCTGTGCTGGCATGATTGTGATGGTGTCCTCATCGTCATCATCGCCATTACCATCGCCATCTTCATCTACGGTATCATCTGTCGTTGGATCACTGTCTGGATCATACTGGTCACTTGCCGTTATCTGGGCGGAGTTTGTGTACTCTCCTGCTGCTCCCGTTGGTGCATTGACCGTAGCCTCATAGCTAAGGGTAACCGTACCATTGTTTGCCGCTACTGTCAAGCCTGTCCATGTCGCCGTATTGCCAGTTTGTGTACCGCCATTGTTTACCGCCGTTAAGGTAAAGCCTAGTGGTAAGATATCTTCTACTGATACTCCTGTAGCTACATCTGGTCCTGCATTGGTTATCACTAACGTAAAGGTTACTGTATCTCCTACATTTGGAACTGTATTATCTATACTCTTAACTATACTTAAATCCGATTGTTGGATGACTACTTCAGCTGTATCTTCATCATCATCTTTTATGCCATCTCCATTATCATCTATTGTATCATCTGTCGTTGGATCACTGTCTGGATCATATTGATCACTTGCTGTTATCTCTACGCCATTGACATACTCATTGGATGTCCCTGTCGGTGCATCTACCGTAGCATCAAAGGTTAATATAACCGTATCTATTCCTAATGGAACTGTTATTCCTGTCCAATCTATAGTATCTCCGCCTGATAAAACCCCGCCGCCTGATATATTGGTAATACCACTATATCCACCTGGTACAACATCTTGTACCGATACGCCTGTAGCGGTTACAGCACCATCATTACTTATTAATATCGTAAAGGTTACTATATCACCTACATTTGGCGTCGTATCACTTACAATCTTCTCTATCGATAAATCTGAGGTCTGTGGTGTAATTATAAAGTTGTCTTCATCATCCTCACTCTGGTCACCATCATCGTTATCCGGAGTACTGTCTGGATCATGCTGATCGCTGCCTGTAACCTGAGCTACGTTACTATACTCTCCTAATGATCCTGTTGGTGCATTGACTACTACATCGTAACTCAACGTTACCGATGCACCGTTGGCAATACTCGCTATAGTCCAATCGATTTGGTTCCCTGTCTGTACGCCCCCATTGTTTATGGTGCCACCAGTTATCGTATAACCTATTGGAACAATATCTTCTACCGTTACATTGGTTGCTGTATCTGGCCCGTTATTGGTCAATACAACTTCAAAGGTTACCGTGTCACCCACATTTGGTGTTGAACTACTTGCCGCACTTATACCCTTAGTTAACTCTAAATCGGAT
>NZ_JAYMEE010000021.1:0-2044 GCF_037029245.1 Mesoflavibacter sp. CH_XMU1422-2
GGTGCCTTACAATGGTGAACATAGAAGTACTCTAGCAATAAATAATTAATATTTTACTTGTTTATTGCCTCAGTTCTTTGTTGGGCATAGTATTTTTTTATTCGTCATTCAATTCCAGTTTCATTTTATATGTTTTCATCCCTATTCTATCTGTCGTTCTAATGGCGTTTTTTAAAGTGTCGTCCATTTCTCCAGCGATTATAAATCCGTTGATTTTTCGGTCAGGAAATTTGTCCATTAACAAACCAATGTACATTGAAATTTGTCCGAAAACTTTGTAGTTGGCAATTCCAGATTTTAGCTCGATAACTAATAATTCTCCATTTAGTTTTTCGAGAAGTATGTCAATTCTTTTTCCGCCAATCAGATATTCAACTCCTTCGTTGTTTTCTCCAAATATTTTGTAGTCGGGAAACAGCTCATTGATTTGAGAAACCATAGAATTTTTCAAGTCCTTTTCATAACTGAAGTTAGTCCAAGTTTCTATGTTGTCTATTTCTTCCTCAAGAGATTGCTTTATGTCAAATGACTTATTCGAGTTTTCACTTGGTTCAAAGTTTGAACTTCTGTAAGTCATATATAATTTTACGGCTTGTTTTAAAGTTGCTGAACCAGTTCTTATATTTCCATTTATCGGAATTTTATGTTTTGCTGGCAAGTCATTTCTTTGGTCCTCGGTTGAATAACTTAAACGTTCCAAAAGAGAAAGTCCATTGTCTTTAGCATAATGCTCGTCCAAATCGCCTTCGTAGTTTTCGACAGTCCTACAATTTGAAATTCGGCTTTGTATAGTTCGAAAATCACTTCCATTTTCTTCGTCTAACCAAATTTTAAATTCTTCTAAATTCATTATGCGTTTTGTTTGTCAATATTATGCCCAACGTGTTTGTGTATGGTTAGTTGCGTGGTTAAGCAACTAAGTTAGCAAACTTTTACGAACCCGTGAAAATTCCGCAGGAATTTTCGCAAGTAGGGAAGAACCTAGCAATTAATTATACACGGTGTTGGGCACAGTTATTTTTGTTCATAACAATCGTAGGTCGAATTCCTTTTTCTAAAATAATCGTCCAATGGTTCCAGTCCAATTTTCTTTCGCTCTTTTTCTGCCTTTTTGCAATCACAAATAACTGCTTTATTTCCATTCGAACTCAAATATGCACCTAAATAGTAACAACTATCAACAAATTTGCCTATTTGTCCAATTGTTTTTTTGTTTGTATAGTCTAATGGATAAACCACATTATATGGTGATAAACCTCCAGTGAGAATTGCATCGATTAAATACGGTTTTAAATTCAATACTTCGTCTTTTGAAAAATGATGTAACATAATGGTTATTTCTCCGAATGAATACTTTCCGTTTTCATTTCCGTCTCCAATTATAAATCTATCTGGCCATTTTCCATTATTCTCTTTTATAATTTCTAATAGCCTTTTATAATTATAACTATCAACTTTCTTTGATTTTTTCCAACTACCAAAAATAGGATGTCTTGAAGCTTGGTCTTTGTCAACCATTTCTATAAGCTCTTTTCTTAAAGTTAAGTTTAATGATTTTAGATATTTTTCTCGCAATGAATCATATTCTTTTCTTAAAGATTTCCATTTGTCAGATTTTTTAAATTCTGAAAGTTCTTTTTTTATTCTTTTTTCCGTTAAACCAACTAAAATCCCTTTTTTTAGATATTCGTATGTTCTTTGATGGTCATTTAGTTTTTCGGAATTAATAGAAGCTAATAAGTAATCATCTTTAAATGGTTTGTCCACAAGTCCAAAAGCAATTTGATATAGTGAGTCTGAATTTTTAAAATTCTTATCAAGAGTTGCTATTTCGGCTTCGTTTATTTTTTCGTAGTAATTCAGGTAATTTTGAGCTGATAATTTGCCCATTCCAAATAGTAAAATTGTAATTAAAAAGGCTAATATTCTGTTCATTCGTTCGTTTTTTGTTAATTGTGCCCAACGGTTTTGTGTATGGTTAGTTGCGTGTTTAAGCAACTAATTTAGTAAACAAAAACGAACGCGAGAAAATTCCGAAGGAATT
>NZ_JAYMEE010000022.1:0-763 GCF_037029245.1 Mesoflavibacter sp. CH_XMU1422-2
CGTTGTGCGTCATATGACAAGCGACAGTAACAAAGAAAAACGGGAAAGCTGAAAACCGATTAGAGTAAGCACCTAAACTAAAACTGACAAAATATGAAATCAACTTTTAAATTTCTAATTGCTGTGATTTGCTTTGCAGTATTTTCGACTATTTCAGTTTTCGGACAAACGACTGAAGAACAAAAACTTTCGTATAAAACAGGAAATCCAGCGGATTGGCCAAAAGACCAAGATGCGGTTGTATCTGCACCAAATAATCATAAAATACTATTGGAAAATGATAAAGTAAGGGTTTTAGAAGTAACTGTCTTACCCAACGAAATTGAACCTGTTCACCATCATCAATGGAAAAGTGTCTTATATATTATAGAAGCTGGGGATTTCATTGACCGAGACGCAGAAGGAAATGTGATTATAGATACCCGGAAGTTACCTGAACCTCTTGTTTTTCCTTTGACAATGTACAAAGACCCTGAAGCACCTCATACAGTAGAAAATTTAAGCGATACGAAAACTATTCGGCTGATAAGAGTAGAAATGAAAGAATAAAATACGAACGCACAACAATGGCTATAAGCAATTGCTTGTTCTTGCCTACTTCTGAAAATCCTCGCGGATTTTCAGTTTGGTGTGTACTTGCAAAGTTTCGTGCTAACCCACGCAACTACTCATAGCCCGAACCGTTACCTACAAGCACTCCGAAAAAAACACGGAAGACAAATTAAGCGACCGGAAAATCAAAACGAAGCCGATTTAAAAACTA
>NZ_JAYMEE010000023.1:0-11720 GCF_037029245.1 Mesoflavibacter sp. CH_XMU1422-2
TTTCTTAAAAAGAATAATTCCGATCAAGATTCCAACTCCGATTATAATTTTTGGGTAGATCATTTTCAGCTGTTTGCTAACGTTAGCGTATAAATTTCAGTTGCGGAAAATCGGCACGATTTTCCGATTGAGACTGAAAGATAGAAAATTGCAATGAATTTCCGTAGGAAATTCAGCCGCAATTGAATTTATACTATGTTGGCTATAGTATTTTTAATTTTCAGACAATTCTTTTTCATCAGTTTCTTCAGGTGAGAATCGAGCAATCAACATTGGTGTCAAAATACAAACAATTCCGATCATTGATTTAGGTCCAAAGTCACCAATAAAATTCATTGCAATTAAATAAATTCCGCAAACTAGAAAAATTATGTTATTCAGTTTTTTATCCCAAACAAAACCTCCAACCATGTATGCAATTCCGATTAGAGTAAACATTCCAGCATTCAGAATCTGATTTGTTTCGTCACTATAATCTAGAAACCAATTCGATATTTTTCCTATTAAAACAATTCCGATTAGTATTAGAAAAATTTTATGCAATATGTCTTTCATTTCGATTACGTTTTATTCTCATATTGTAGCCAACGGTCTTGTGTATGAAACGTAGCGTATAAATAAACACTAACTTTTCGGATTTAGCACGAGCCGAATTTTTATTTTTTCTATTTATCTTTTAAAATCTAAATATACAAAAATAAAAATTTGGCGGACTTAATAAATAGGCGAAAACCTCTCGGAAAGCCTATAATAGCTATGTTTTATACACGTTGTTGTGTGTAGTGTTTTTTCGATCTGCTTGGTTTTCAGATGTTTGTTATTTAGTTCTAATTTGTGCGTTGGCAAGACATACTCTTTTGCAATTTTGGGCTTGTGTGGTGGCTGTAGCGAATTGCAAATGTGTATGGCTTATGCGTTGGCATTATTCAGAGTGTTTTCCAATGTTTCCTTAAATTCATTTTCGTTTTCGTTATTGTAAAAAGGAACTCCAGTTATTAAATAATTATCAGAGTCTATTTCTATGGTTTTTTTGTCTTCTCTAATTTCTTTTAAAAAGTCCTCTTTCCATTTATCGTGTGCTTTCAAATGATTTCCTTTTGGTTCAATGAAAACTTGATAAGTCAATTCTTTTCCAGCTTTTTGTTTGCAGAATAGCACGAAATCTGGTTCAAATGCTCTACCTAATTTATCAATGATTTTAATTTCCCTTTCATTTCTGATTAAGTAGATGTTCTCAAAATTATTTTCTAATTGTTCAAATCTTCTCGCAAACATTTTTACAAACTCCTTTTCTTCGCTTGTTCCGTAATTAGCGTTATAAACATACCATTCTGGTTCGCTTACTACATCAAATTGTCCATCAGCTCTTTCGCTGTCTTTATAAACCTTAATTTCTTTGTCTTTAAAAACTTCGTGAACATTTTTGTTGATGTATTCAGACCCTTCATATTCTGTCAAGTTCGATTTTATTTCAGATTCTATGGTTTGCAATAACTTTTGAACTGCTAACAAATAGTCGAAATTAGAAATTTCTTCAAGTCTTGTTTTTGTTCCTCTTAATGTTATTTCTAAACCTCCTAAATATTCTTTACTGTCAATAAAATTTGACAAGGATTTTGTATTTGGGAAAAACCTTTCTAAATTTTCAAAATAATAAAACGGATTTTGAGTTAATGCGAATCGAATAATATGTTTTGAAATATCAGAAATTTTTACGTCTCGTTCTTTAATTACTTCATCATTAGATTTAGGATTTTCCATTTCAAAGAATACACTACTTTTTTTACCCATTCCAGAAGATAGCGTAAAACTTATATTCCTTTTTGAGACACCTAAATCTGAAAACGATTTTACGTTATCGTAGCTTTTCTCAACTTTCTTATTGAAAATGACCTTTCCATTTTTGTAGAAATCAGTCTTTTTGAATTCTGGCTTTAGAAATAAATTTAGTTGTATTGATTTATCTTCATCTTCATAAATTCCAGATTCTACTAATGCTTTCTTTAATTCAGAAATGTATCGATTATCTTCTTTTGTATGGTAATAAAGTTCTTCTAAAACTTTTAAATCGTTAGATAAATCCTCATCATATTTTCGTTTGTAAAGGTCTTGTCCTTCTTCTAATTTAAACGGAAAATATCTTGCTCCTCTACCAATTAATTGGGCTTCGGAAAGCGTTGTTTTACCAATTGTTGTATTTGTTCCACCTGTATTTTGACCTTCGTATAATCTTACAATGTCAAATAAGTTCA
The DNA here is from genome assembly GCF_037029245.1 of Mesoflavibacter sp. CH_XMU1422-2. NCBI lineage: Bacteria > Pseudomonadati > Bacteroidota > Flavobacteriia > Flavobacteriales > Flavobacteriaceae > Mesoflavibacter > Mesoflavibacter sp. CH_XMU1422-2. The sequence continues at coordinate 2,253 of NZ_JAYMEE010000023.1, forward strand.
AAACGTCCCAACCTTCATTTAATTTTTGAACTGCAAAAACTGCTCTAATTGGGTTGTTTTCATCTTCCAGAGTATTTAGTTTTATTTGGTTTAGTTCAGCTTCTTTATCATTATTTGCACTTATGCAATTTTCTTCTTTGAAGTTTGACTTGATGCGTTTTGCAATGTCATTACTTGACAGATTGATTTTCGCAAAAAAGTCAAATGCTTTTTGAACAATACCAATAGTCGAAGTTTTTTTAATGTTTTCTACCATTTTAGCCGAAAAATCATCAATAAGTTTATGGAAGTTTTCCTTATTTTCTTCTGATTCTTTAATTGTTCTTTTTGCCTTAAAGAGAATAACAGGCTTTAAATTAATGTTGTTGGAAGTAGCTAATTCTTGACGATATAAATTTAAAATTAAGGCTTGGATAATGCGTTCTTGTTCATCATACAAAGACCTAATCAAATTGATTTCTTTAGAAAATTTATCAATTCTAAATTGTGCTAAATCATATTTTTGAATAACTTTATCTTGATACTTTTCTACGATTGTTTTTGTGTCATAATCTAAAGTTGCCGTAAACTCTAACAAAATATTATCATAATTCTGTTTTAGTATTTCCTCTACAGTTCCTTCCCAACTTCCAAATAATTTTCCGCTTTTTGTTCCAGAACTTAAATGATGTGCTTCGTCAGCAATTAAAGCAATTTTTTTGTCTTTAAAATCTTCATAAGTAACACTATTTTCTTTTGTGTTATTTAAGTCAATGTGTAATTGTTGTATTGTTGTGAAATTTATGTTGATGTTTTCATTATCAGCTTCTTCGAAATTGTCAACGTCTTTTATTAATATTTCTTTATTGTCAATTACTATTTTCTCGCTAAATAAGTATTTTGATGCTTGAGGATTTAAAAAGTTGTCTTTTGTTTTTGTAATAATGTTGTTACTATTCACAAAAAACAAAAAATTTCGATAGCCTTTTTCATAGAGATACAGCATTAAACCAGCCATAACTAATGTTTTTCCGCTACCAGTTGCCATATTATAGAGTAGGTGGAAAGGTTTATTTGGTTTTGCATCAAAATCTTCGTTGTAACAAAGCATAAAACGCTTAAAAGATTCTTCTTGATAAGGTCTAATATCGTATTTTATGTTGTCCGAAATGTAATTTGGTACTTCAGTTCTTGCCAATTCTCTTTTACCAAATTCTTTGATTAATGTATCATATAAATATGCCATAATTAATCCTTTTTAATTTGGTAAAAATCTTCTGTAACTTTTTTCTCGGCTGTTGAACAATCGAAATCTTTATCATTAATTGATGAGAGATTTACATATAATTGGTTTTTATCTAACAGTTCTATTAAATGCTGTTTTTGTTGAGCCAGTTCCAATTTTTTAAAATCCGCAATATGTTCATCTTGTTTTTGAATATCTACATTGTAATCAAGGAAAGATTTAGCTTTCATTTGCTCCCAAATTTTTAATAAACCTTTACTGTCTTTGACTTCTTCTATTTGGTCTATAAAAGTTTGATTGTATTTTTTTAATTCAAAATAAGTGAATGAACCACCACCTTTCCATTCAAAAGCTTTTGAAACACCTGAATTTTCTCCTTCTATTACATTTTGTAATCGTTTTACACTATCATTTTCTCCGTAATTAAGTTGTTCAATTCCTATATATTGTCTTTTCATTTTATGTGCGACAGATGCTGTAGTACCACTACCTAAATGATAATCTAAAACTATATCATTTTGATTTGTTACAAGACCGATGATGCGAGAAAGTAATAATTCAGGTTTTTTGCCAAAACGAAGTGTTACATTTCCTTCATTTGACAGGTTGTTAATTCCTATATCAGTCCAGATATCTCCAACTATTGTTGTAGGTTTTCTTTTCCCTTCAATTAGTCTTATTTTGTCTTCTGCAAAACTTATATCTTCTCCTTTGTAAACGAAATGATAATTTTGAGGATTATCTTCATCTTTAATGTGTTTACAAATTAAATCCGCTGGATATTGAGAATAGTCGGCACTTCTATTTCTTGCAGTTCTAAAGATTAAAGAAGCGTTTTCAATTAAAAATTGATTCAATTTTTTTGAATTCGATTTATCAATTGAGTTTCTTTTTATCGCTTCATTTACAGTAATAACTTCCCATTTATTAGATTCACTATCATCATAACCATTTTTTACAATGAATGAATTATATCTTGAAAAAGCATCTTCCCAGCTTGTTTCAATATATTGAGGATTCAAACTAACATTTGATTTGTTTTTTGAATACATAAGAATATGTTCCTTAATCTTTGGTAGTTTCTTTTCTTTGTGAGCCATTTTTGTGCCACTTAAATGTGACATTTTTACACAAATTGAAGTTAAGAAGTTACTTCTATCAAATATATCGTCAGCCAAGACTTGAAGATATGCAGATTCTATATCATTTATTTGAATGAATAAAAAACCAGTTTCACATAACAATTCTTTTGCTACCAAAAGTCTATTTTTCATAAATGTCATCCAAGTGGAATGATTGAAATTATCATTATAGCCAAAACTGTCATTACCTGTATTATATGGTGGGTCGATATATATGAGTTTAACTTTTCCAGCAAATTCTTTTTTCAGAGAGTGTAAAGCTAAAAGATTATTTCCCTTAATTATTAGGTTATCTGTAATGGTATCTTCTGGTAATTCCCTCTTTTTATTCAGTTCAGCATCTCTTGTGAAACCTGAAAAGTCTTTTTCTCCATTTTTGTCGTAGATTTTAACATTAGTTAAAACTTTTGGTTCTAAAAGTTGAGTGATTTCGTCTTGTGCCAAGGTTTCGTTAAAGAAAATTTCTTCTCGTTTATCTTCTTCACGACTTTGTCCACCTTCTAAAACACAATCTTTAAATGGCCAAACTAACACAACTTCGTTGCGTTGTTTTAGGTATTTACTATCAATGGTTAAACCAACTTTGTTTTTGTATTGTGTATAGCTGTCGTTAAGGTAATTTTTTTGTTCCAGAAACTGTACAAATAAATTTTGGTTAAAAACCAATGTGCCTTTTATGTCTAAAAAAAACTTCTCTTTTAATTCTTTGTCCTCCAGTAAAATGGCAATTAAGTCAACATCATAATTTTGTGCTTTATTAATTACGACCCATTTTTTTAATTCTCCGTTGTCGGAAACAAAGTTGATTTCCTTTTTTAGTTGTTTTTCTAACGCTTCGTATAGTTTCATTTATTGGTCGTTTCTTTCAATTAATAATTCGCTGACTTGTACATTTAGTATTTCGGCTATTTTATATAAGTCTTCCAAACTCGGTTGTCTTTTGTTTCTCGCATACTCGTTGATAGTCGTATAACTTTTATCAGTTTGTTCAGCGAGCCAAGTTTGAGATATTCCTTTATTTTTTAGAACTTCTTTTATTCGGTTCATTTGTAACCTTTTTGGTTAATCAGATGCAATGTAATAATAATTCGCTGAAATGTAGTGAAAATGTTCGTTGTATTCTCGTGAGTGAGCGTTGGGAAGAAACAGCTCTTTTATTTTTTTTGAGCGTTGGCTTTTCGCGTTGGCAAAAAAATAAATGTGCTGTTTGAGCGTTGGCTTTTTTAGTTCAAATGTTCAATTTTAGCACGATTTTTACATTACACACAACGTTAGCGTATAAATTTCAGTTGCGGAAAATCGGTACGATTTTCCGATTGAGATTGAAAGATAGAAAATTGCAATGAATTTCCGTAGGAAATTCAGCCGCAATTGAATTTATACATTGTTGCCATTTCGTTGTTTTTTAACAGTTCAGGTTATTAAATTCAATTCGAAATTTCCGCTTTTCGTTTTTCAAAGTTCGAGTGAGTAATTCATACCACGTTCCATTTTTTAATTCCGTTTGAGTAAGCAATTCCTAATCAGTCTATACTCCACAAACTTTTTGAATTCCGATTGAATATTATCTCTAAAGTTTTATTCCTTCTTATTTTTTCTAATCAATTTCATTATTAATCCAAAAACTAATCCACCAATTAGCCAAATCAGTATTTTTTTCCAAAATCCTTCAAAACTAAATTCATTAGTTATTAAATCAAGTATGCTTGAAAAGATTAGCATTATCAGTCCAAATATGATTCCTTCGAGAATCCAATTGTTTTTGTTCATATTTATAATTATTAGTTTTTTACTCACAATGGATGGCAACGGTTTGGTATAGATTTAGTTGCGGCTTAAAATCCGAAGGATTTTCAGCATTAAGCAACTAAGATAGTAAATTGGTATGAATTTCCGAAAGGAAATTCAGTAGCAATTGAATATATACCTTGTTAGCTGTAGTATTGTTTTGTTTTATGTGATTCAGCTGGCGAAATTGTAGAAAGAAAACTTATTTTTATTCCACTTTTTTTTGCGCAACATTCCGTTTTTTTTGTTTCTGTTCCGTTTTGAGCGACAGAATTCGACCGCAATTTATTCAATTCCGTACGAGTCAGTTTTAGAGTTCCGTTCAGTTTACCGTTTTAAAATTCAGATCCGTAACAGGCTAAAATTCTGTTTTCAATTTTTTAGAGTTACGTTGCTAAAAATCAGCATGAATTGAGCGTTTTTGGTGGATGCAATATTACAGCTAACGGTTTTGTGTATGGCTCGTTGCGGAAAATCAGCTATGATTTTCCGCCGTAACCGAAAGATAGCAAATTGCAATGAATTCCGATTAGGAATTCAGCCGCAATGAGCTATACACGGTGTTGTACCACGTATTTTTTATTCCGTCTTTTTTTGTTTTTCAATCAATTTTTTTAATTCGTCCATTTTCCAACTTGTAGTAAAAGTCACAACCAAAGGAAAATCATTTTTATCGGATTGGTCAAAATAGAAATCAAGTTTTGGTATTTCAAAGTCCTTATTTTTTTGATAAACCGTTACTTGAGATTTGGTTTCATAATCCTCCGTTTGAGTAGACTCAATTAGGGTTTTCGAACTATACTTTTCAAATTCGTGTGTAAGTCTTTCGTACTCGTCAATTTGAGTGTATTCATTCGTAAACCTAATTACCATTGTCAGCGAGAAAATTCCATATTTTTCTTGGTGTGAGTCGTAGTTGATTCTAAAAATTCCCTCTTTGATTTCTCCATTGATTGTCGGATGGTTATTAAATTCAGTCGCATACGAGTGATTTTTAACATCAACAATTGCGCTTGTCCAACCATATTCAAATTCGAAGTCAGATTCTTTAACTATTTCACTCGGCTTTTGGTTTAGGTTAAGTCCGAAAAACAATTCGCTTATTTTCTTTTCCATTTCAGTTTCTTGAGCAAAGATTTGAAATTGAAATGTCATAAATAAAATTCCAATTATGTATTTCAGATTTCGTTTTCTCATATGTGGTACAACGGTTTTGGCTATGATTTCGTTACGGAATGGCACGTAAGTGTCATTCCGACGTTGACCGAAAGATAGCAAAAATGAATGGAATTTCCGCGAGGAAATTCCGCCGTAATGAATTATAGCCGTTGTTAGCTTTTAGTGCTTTTATAATTCATTCCGTTTTTTGTTTTTTCAGTCAGCTTTTTATTCAGGTTTCTTTAATTTCTACGTTTAATTCATTCCACAAACTTGCTGAAATTCAGACCGTTTTTTAATTCAGGTTTGTATTTCGACTATCGCTCAATAACCGTGCGCAATTCCAGCGTTGTTTTTCCAGTTCCGATTGGGCAAACAAGCTAAAAAGTCAACCGTAATTAAATTCAGAGTTTGAGTGAGCAATTCCGCTGTTGTTTTTAATTCCACGTTTGAGTGATAATTCCGAAAATTTTTGAAATTCCGCACACAGTTTTTCCGATACATCTACCTTAAAATTCTAAAAAAAATCGAAAAATAAACCAGGCTTTTTTCAAACCGCAAACTTGCTCCAGCATTAAAGCTAACGTGTTTGTGTATGGCTCGTTGCGGAAAATCCGCGAGGATTTTCCACCGTAACCCAAAGATAGCAAATTGCAATGAATTCCGATAAGGAATTCAGCCGCAATGAGCTATACACGTTGTTGGCAGTAGTTTTTATTTTTAATATTTTTTTGTTTGCAAATTACAATATGTATAATATTGAAACTATGGTTTTACTACTAGTTTTTTTTCTTCAACTAGATTTTGTATTGTTTCAGAATCTAAATTATGTCGTAAACCTCTAAATTCTCCTTTTAAAATTTGAGAATCAACAATATAGTATTTTTGATTTTCTACTTCAACAAAGTGAACCTTAATATTTGTCTTGAAACCAGATAATTTTCCATTCGAACAGTTTTCTAAATAAAGTGAGATAAACATTAGCTTTCCATCTTTTAGAAATTGATAACTTTTCTCTAGATTAATATCACCTTTTATTTTAACACCGTCTTCGCCACGTAATATAGAATAGGTAAAAATATCTTTGTTTAATATTATTCGACAATTTTTTTGTTGAGAAAATTGATAGTTATAGCTCTTATTTTCGAGTTTAAACTGAGAGTATTTAGAAAAATTTTCGTTAATAAAAGGTATATTTTCAAATTCTAATTTTTCAGTTTGAGAAAAACTCGTATGTATGATTACAATAAATAGTATTAATGATAATTTTTTCATGTTTCTGTAATTACTGCCAACGGGTTTGGCTATGATACGTTGCGGAAAAATCCGCAGGATTCTTTCCGCCATAGCCGAAAGATAGCAAATTGCAATGAAATTCCGATAGGAATTTCAGCCGCAATGGATTATAGCCGATGTTGGCAATAGTATTTTTATTCAATGAGATTTCCATTTTCATCCCATTGTTTATATTCATTTGTGTCAAAGTTTTTAATTGATTGGATATTACCATTTGGATAATATCTTTTATGAATTCCAATTTCCTCTCCATTTAGAAATTCTAATTCATATTCTAAATTTTTATTACCAAATCTGCTGATACATTCGCCATTTGGCAATCCGTCAACAAAAGTTTGTTGATATGCTATTTCTCCATCATTAAATTTTGATGTAATTGTTCCATTGAACAGCGAATTATTATTATTGAATAAGACAAATTTAGAATTAGAATATCCGCTGAATGATTCTTTTCCGTTCTCATTAAAGTATTCTACAATCGTTAGGCTGTCAGATTTTACAGAATAATTTGTTTTAATCTTTCCGTTTAAATAGTAGTCGATATATAATTTGTCAGAACGTTTTAATCGAGGTTCGCCATTTAAATAAAATTCAGTAAAACTACCATCGGTGAAATCATCGATTTTCGTTCTGTTCCCATTTTCATCGTAATTTGTACTTTGTTTTATTGAATTTCCATTATCGTAGAAACGTTTCCATTTAATCTGTCCATTTTCATACCAATCAGTGCATTCTCCGTGAACTTGAGAATTTTTTACTGGAATAATTGATTTCTTTTTTCCACTTTCATAAAAAAAGACTCGAATATCTTCCATTTCCGATTTAACAAACCTCAATCTTTCGATGGTGTTATTTGCAGAAAAGGATGTATCGATTTTAATAAATTCATCCGCTTTAATATTCAGATTATTTAATTCAATTTCGACAACGCTTTTTTCTTTTTGACAGGAAATTAAACAGGTCAAAAAAAACAGAATAATGCTTATTTGATAGGTCTTGTTCATATTATTGCCAACGGTTTTGTATAAGAATAGTTGCGGTTTTGTGGGCGGCAGATTTTCCGATAGGAAAATCAGACGCAGCAAAAGTGCAACTAACTTTGGTCAAGCACTAAAGTAGCAATTATTTTTATACGGTGTTGGCATTTCGTTGTTTTTTATTCAGCTAATTTTATTCTGTTTCTGCTTTTAAATCCGAGTTTTCAGTCGGCAAAAAGTCTGTTTTATATTTTTCCGCTTGAGTGAAAGTCAGATGTGATTTGTCAAATCCGTTTGAGTGAAAAATCCGCAACGGTTTTCAGCCAGTTTTTTAATCCATGTTCCGTTTTTCTTCCGAAATTTCGGAACCGCAAACTTGCTCTTCCGAAACCTCGGAACCGTTGTGCTTTTCAGTCCACGTTTGAGTAAAAAATTCCGCATATTTTTATTTAGTTCCGATTTATGGAACTTTAAATTTCAGACGGAAATTCGATTTTGGAACGGAATTTCACAATGAATGCCAACGGTTTTGGCTATGATTTCGTTACGGAATGGCAGGTGAGTGTCATTCCGACGTTGACCGAAAGATAGCAAAAATGAATGGAATTTCCGCGAGGAAATTCCGCCGTAATGAATTATAGCCGTTGTTAGCTTTTAGTGCTTTTATAATTCATTCCGTTTTTTGTTTTTTCGGTCAGCTTTTTATTCAGATTTCTTTAATTTCTTTTTTTAGCTCATTCCGCAAACTTGCTCAAATTCCGACAGTTTTCTAATTCAGGTTCGGGTGCGCAATTCCAGCGTTGTTTTTCCAGTTCCGATTGCGCAAACAAGCTAAAAAAGTCAACCGTAATTCAATTCAGAGTTTGAGTGAGCAATTCCGCTGTTGTTTTTCATTTCACGTTTGAGTGATAATTCCGAAAACTTTTGAAATTCCGCACACAGTTTTTCTGATTTATCTGGCTTAAAATTCTAAAAAAAATCGAAAAACAAACCATGCTTTTTTCAAACCGCAAACTTGCTCCAGCATTAAAGCTAACGGTCTCGTATAACCGTCAGTTACGGATTAAATTAGCGATTATTTTCGGATTAAACACTAGCCTTAGCAATTCCGAGTGGATTCGGACGTAGTCGAATCCGCCGTAATTGCGGTTATACATTGTTACCTGTAGTTATTTTTTTCTATACACTTTTAAATTATAGTTTAATTCTGTTCCATCACTTTCTAAAAACTCAAATACTTTCAATTCCGTTTGAGTGATTTCCGCTATTTCTATTTCGTTTTTCGTAAACTCAATTAAGGAACCGGATTTTTTTAACTGTTCTAAAAGTCCAGGTGCAAGTTTGTCAATCGGCACGTTGTATTTTGGTTTGTCAAAAGTCATTCTAAAAATCTTTGCTTTTAAGTCATATTCCCAAATTCCGCTTTCACAGTTTTCCGCATTTTCACAACCAAATAGTTCATAAGTTTTGTCTTTTTCAATTCGCATATTTGGTCGAGAGACAAATTCAGTCGCCGTAATTGTGTCATTTACGAAATGTTTCACTTCCGTAATTGTTTTTCCGTTCTTATCTGTCAATTTTTGAAATTCCCACGTTCCAATAATCAACTTTTCAATTTGTTCCGCACTTTTTTTTGTTTTCGCTTCATCAACTAATTCCAAGTATGTTTTAGATGACTGGCAATAAGTCAAAAATGGAATTAGTAACAATGTTAACAGGATGTTTTTCATAATTACAGGTAACGTTAGCGTATAAATTTCAGTTGCGGAAAATCGTACCGATTTTCCGATTGAAACTCAAAGATAGAAAATTGCAATGAATTTCCGTAGGAAATTCAGCCGCAATTGAATTTATACATCTTAAGTTAGCAATCTATTAACTT
>NZ_JAYMEE010000024.1:0-3665 GCF_037029245.1 Mesoflavibacter sp. CH_XMU1422-2
ATAGTTGTTCTCAATTTCAAAAATCAATTCGTTCTTATTTTTTGGAACTGCCATTTCTCGGTTTTGGTTATATGACGCACAACGTTTTTCGTATAAGATTAGTTGCGTTTTTGTGTGCGAGGATTTTCCGTAGGAAAATCAGAAGTAGCAAAAATGCAACTAACTTTGTTTAAGCACTAAAATAGCAATTAATTTTATACAGTGTTGGCACCAGTATTTTTTTTCGTGCTGTTTCATTTATTCCAATTTATTGCTTTTTCAATTTTTTTATTCACAAGTTTATATTCCACAAAAGCAAGTAAATAAAAAGTCAGATTTATAAATAGAATTAATATAAAATCACTTTCTAATTTTCCGGATTTTATTGAGTAAAATATATTCAGAACCAATGCAGTTGTCAAAAGAATAATTAAAATCATTGAGATTAGCTTAAATCTCAATTTATAGCTTTTGAAATTATTCTTCTCAAAAGTCACAATCATTTTCGGAAGCAATTTCTCAAAAGGTGATGAAATTCTCAACAAGTCAATTCGGTTTTTATTTTCATAACCTAAAAAGAATTTATTCGGTTCATTTATATAAGTTGAAACATATTTAAAATCTAAAGATGTATGTCTCTTTAATGACAATAATCTAATGTTTCGTTCTATTTTTTCAGAACTCAATTCAGGTATATTTATTTCTTTAAAGTACAATTTTCAGTTTCAGTTTTTTATTGGTGCCAACGGTTTGTGTAAGAATAGTAAGGGATTTCGAAGGACTGAACTTTCAATTTATCACTTAGCCAAATTTGCAATTTTTTCTTTAATTAATAGACATGCAAAATTGTAAATTTTGCGGACTTTGTAAAATGCACTTCACTTTGGGATAAGCACTAAAACCCTTATTATTTTTACACTTTGTTACCTGTAGGCTATTTTGTTTCAGTTCCTATTTTTCCGTTGATTTGTTAATTCGTATGAAATTATATACGCCTTTTCCTTCTGCAATTAATTCATCATTCTGAAAGGCTTTCATTTTCGTTACAAGTATTCTATTACCTAACCTAACTATTTTACCTTCCACAATTATTTCAGATGCTTCAGCACCTTTTAAATAATCTATTCTTAAATCAATAGTTACTAATTTATCTTCCAATGACGTAAAGTGAGTGCTTCCTGCAATACCACCAACAGAGTCCATTATTGTAGCAATAATTCCTCCGTGCCACCTGTTTGTTCTCATATCTCCAACAATTTCATCTCTAAAGGGAACTTTAACTTTTACAAACCCTTTTTCAAGTTCCAATAATTTTAGTCCTAAAAATTTATGAACTGGAATACCTTCTTCAATTATTTGTTTAATAAATCCTATGTTTTTTTCTATCATTTATTTTGATTCTAATTATTGTTCTTGGCTTACAGGTAACGGTCTCGGCTATGAGTAGTTGCGTGGTTTAGCACTTAACTTAGCAAGTACACACCAAACTGAAAATCCGCAAGGATTTTCAGAAGTAGGCGAGAACAAGCAATTACTTATAGCCATTGTTGTAAGCAGTTTTTATTTCAGAGTTTAATATATGTTCGATTTTTTCTAATTCCAAGTAATTTATTCTTATTAATTTATAATTATTTTCTAAAGCAAAATCATTTTTGATTTCGTCTCTTTTTTGTTGTGATTTTAAGGCTTTTTCTCCGCCCCAAATTGAAACTGGTTCAAAATGTTGTATTCCGTCAAATTCAATAAGTGTTTTTGATTCTGGTAAATAAAAGTCAAATGGCAATGTTGTTTTATGATTACAATCTTTAAACCTTTTTTGGTATTTGTAATTTATTCCTTGACTTTCTAAATAGAGCCTTATCTTTCGTTCTCCTGTAGTTTCTTTACACTTAGGACAACCTTTTCCATTCGAATAAATATGGTCAGTTGGTGCTTGTTTAAAAAATCCGTGAACTGGACATTCAATTTTTACTTTTTGATGAGCGTTTACATAATTAACTTTATCGTAATTATAAATCTCTCCGTGTTGTTTAATTGCTTTTTCAACAAATTCTTCTTTTGTTAATCCTGAATTTCCCGTACAGCTTGGACAATTGTGTCCTTTTAAATGTGAAGAAGCAAATTGTTTCCACTTTCCGTGTTCTTTACAAATAATAGTTACTTTTTTATCTGCACCTTTATATTCCGTCAACGAGTAGTCGTATTTATTTCCGTGAACTTCTTTTGCTAATGCAATAAACTCCTGTTGCGTTCGAGAAAATAATAATGAATGACTTTCTAAACCACATTGATAACAACCTTTACTATCGTTAACGTGATTGTCTGGTGTTTGTAGAAAATCTCCGTGCTTTTTACAAGTAATTGTTATTTTGGAAAATGCACCTTTATAATCTAATTCCGCTTTTGAATAGTCGTATTTTTTTCCGTGAATTTTAATTGCTTGAGCGAGAAATTTTGAAAAAGGCTTTGTTCGTTTACTTTTAGACTTTTCAATTCCACAAATCGGACAACCTTGTTTTCTGTTTAAATGTTTGTAAGGTGTTTGGAAAAATGTTCCGTGTTCAGGAATTTTACAAATTATTTCGAGTTTAGAATCAACATTTTTATATTCAGATTTCGAGTAATCATATTGCTTTCCGTGAATCGAAATTGCCTTTTTTATGAATATGTTTGTCTTGTCGTTCACGGTTTTCTCAAATTGCTTACAATTTTGGCTATGATTTCGTTGCGGAAAAATCCGCAGGATTCTTTCCGCCGTAGCCGAAAGATAGCAAAATTGCGTTGAATTCCGATTAGGAATTCAGCCGCAATGAATTATAGCCGTTGTTGTGTGGCGTTTTTTTTTACCACAAATATTTTAATTCAATTTTGTCATTTTCGATATTCAGTACTTTATATGTCGAAGCTCCAATTTCGATTAATGTACTTCCTTCGTCGATGTCTAATTTTTCTTTGAATTCCGCTTCTTTTTCCTTTTCAAAAGTCCAGCGATAAATTCCGTCAATTTTGGGTTCCTTTTCTGTTGTTCTTGTCAAAACTAAATTCCGATTTTTTAGAACTCCATTTTCCCAACCAGAAACGTCCCAAATTCCATTAAAACTCCTTGCCAAAGAATCAGCTACGATTTTTCGTTTTTTCTCTAATTCAATAAACTTGTGTTTAAATATTTTACTTTCCAAACTATCGTAGTCAATTCCGTTCCACTCACAATTCCCAACGATTTTAATTTCTTTTCCATTGGTTTTTATATCGTAGTAATCAATTGATGAAGAATTAAACGAACAAGTATCTTTAATCGATTTGGCTTTATTTATAAATTCAGTTATTAATTTTAAGTCAGATTTTCCAATTTCGGTTGTCCAAGTTGAGTCAGTTCCAGAACCATAATAATAAAACGGGCTTTTTTTAATAGCTTTTATTTTTTCTCCGCTTTTAAAAATTTCCATTGAGTAAAATTCAATTCTTTCATCTCCAGTTCGATAACGAATTTTGATGTCCGAAAAGTCATTAAATTCTGCTTTGTCAATTTTATCAGAATTGCAAGAAGTTAGAATTAGAAGTAAGATTATTAAATGGTTTCTCATTTTTTCTCAAATGACACACAACGGTCTCGGCTATGAGTAGTTGCGTGGGTTAGCACTTAACTTTACAAGTACACACCAAGTTGGAAATTCCGCAGGAATTTC
>NZ_JAYMEE010000025.1:0-628 GCF_037029245.1 Mesoflavibacter sp. CH_XMU1422-2
GGAAATTCATTGCAATTTTCTATCTTTCAGCTCAATCGGAAAATCGTGCCGATTTTCCGCAACTGAAATTTATACGCTAACGTTAGCTAACATTTGAAAGAAGCATTCATCATATTATTTTTTGGAATTTTATCCAATACGATTTTTGGACAAACATATAGTGCTGAAAAGAAAATTCTATCTGAATATAAATTTGAAAAAAAAAGAAAGAAATCATTAGCACCAAATGGAATTAAATGGACAGAATCTGAATTGGATAGTTTGGTTATTTATAACGACAGCACTTATCATAGAATTTATTATTATGTTTTACATCAAATCAAACATAAAGAGCAAATCGGAACTTGGAAAATAAAAAAAGACACTCTTATATTAATTTCAAAAGAAAATATTGACAGTCAATTTCCAGCAAACAATACATATTATTATAAAATAAAACCGAATAAAATAAAATTAATTAAATACGAATACAGGAAAGATGAATGGTTTGATTTTTCTGACTTATTCTTGATAAGAGAAAAACTGAAAAAATCAAAAAAACGTTAGCTAACAAAGAACTGAGGCAATAAACAAGTAAAATATTAATTATTTATTGCTAGAGTACTTCTATGTTCACCATTGTAAGGCA
>NZ_JAYMEE010000026.1:0-662 GCF_037029245.1 Mesoflavibacter sp. CH_XMU1422-2
ATTTTCGGTTAAGAACTGACGTTAGCAATTCCGAGTGGATTCGGACGTAGTCGAATCCGCCGTAATTGCGGTTATACATTGTTGTACACAGTACTTTTTATTTCCATTTTTCTATTAATTCAACCACTCCGTTTTTAATTCCGACATAGAAATTACCGTTTTTAAATTCTGGAATTATTGTTTGGTCAATTACTTTTTTACAGATTTCGTTTGTCAAAATCAGTTCAGTTCCAGTTCCAGTTGCAATTCCGATTTTTCTACAAGGATTGCACATAACAATTGTCAGTCCATTATTTTTTTCAGCGTTTCCAACTCCCCAATAATTACTTAAGTCAGTCGCAAATTTTTGAATATCGGAATAAGGTGAAATACTGTCAATTGTCACAACAACTATTTGTCGAGTTGTTTCAATGTTATAGTCATAAATAATATCTGAAAGTTCTTTCATCTCTAAAGGACTGAAAATACTATCATAATCGTTTATTATTTGACCTTTAAGTTTCGTTTCTCTGAACTTTTCAATAGTTGAGAAGTCAAATACGGAAATAGGTTTTTTTGTTTCAGTTTCTTGTGCTGAACTTTTGCAAGAAAGCAAATTCAGGGTCAGAAATAGGATTAATATTTTAGTTCCGATTTTCATTTTTCGTATTGTGTACAACGGT
>NZ_JAYMEE010000027.1:0-1017 GCF_037029245.1 Mesoflavibacter sp. CH_XMU1422-2
AATTCATTGCAATTTTCTATCTTTCAGTCTTAATCGGAAAATCGTACCGATTTTCCGCAACTGAAATTTATACGCTAACGTTGTGGTGCATTATGACCGAACGTTTAGAAATCAACGGAAAACGTAAAATATTTTAAAATGATAGTAACAGCAATAATTTTTATAGTTCTTGGGTTTTTAATAAAATACGGAAAAATGTATTGGCTGATTGCTGGCTACAATACAATGCCGAAAGAAGAAAAGGAAAAATACAATATTGAAGGAATAGCAAATTTATTTCGAAATGTGATGTTTGGAATGGCTTTAATTATCATTTTTGGGTATTTAATATCTGTATTGACTGAAAATCCAAGTATTCAAAATTATGCTTTTTGGACTTCAATGATTGTCGGAATACCATACTTGTTAATAAAATCAAACTCGAAAAAATATAAAATCAAGAATCAATAATGAATTTACCCTTTGACAATCCCTTATTTCTAATTCCGTCATCGTCTGGAATAATTTTTATGCTCGCAGGATTTTTAATGCTAAAATTTCCACCGAAAAAAATAAATGGACTTTATGGATACAGAACCTCAAGTTCTATGAAAAGTCAAGAAAGATGGGATTTCTCTCAAAAATACTCTTCCATTGAAATGATTAAGCTTGGAGCTCTTTTGACTTTAAGTTCGACTATTGGATTAATATTTGAACCCGATGGGAAAATTGGAATGTTTTTAGGATTGGGATTAATGATATTAATGGTCGTATTTTTATTAATACGAGTTGAAAAAGCAATTAAGAGTAAATTTGCGAATGAATAATAACGACACCACAACAATGGCTATAAGTAATTGCTTGTTCTCGCCTACTTCTGAAAATCCTCACGGATTTTCAGTTTGGTGTGTACTTGCAAAGTTAAGTGCTAACCCACGCAACTACTCATAGCCGAGACCGTTGTGCATTATTATGACAAAAACTATGAAAAATATATTGCTTTTAATCTTGACCTTGCTAAATTATTTTGTTTATTCT
>NZ_JAYMEE010000028.1:0-1725 GCF_037029245.1 Mesoflavibacter sp. CH_XMU1422-2
TTGATAGCTGTTCCTGGATTATCTGGATCTTCGTTTGTGTGCATTGTTGCGTCTGCTATTGCATTACTTCCTGTTAATGCATCGTCTAAACTTGTGTAGTAACTTGCTGTTACACCTGCTTCTCCATTTATGATAGCAACTTCGTATGTCGTTAAATCAAATGCTTCTATCATATCATTTGGTCCTACTATGTTTACATCATCACACAACTCTAAATCTGTTGGATCTGGTGTTGGTGTTGGGTTTGGTAATACGCGTATAGTTAATGTTGTTAATGAGAAGCATCCTGTATCATTATCCGTTACTCTTACATGTACTGTTTGTGCGCCTGGATCTGTATTTTGATACATCGTTGGATCTGGTATTGCGTTAGTGTCTGCTTGTGCATCTGCTAGTGTTTCGTAATACGTCACTGTCCAACTTCCTACACCGCCTGTAATTTCATCATTCTTTACTGTTAAATCAAATACAGCATACTGATCATTGTTCTCATAGTAATTAGCATCTAACTCATCACATATTGATAATGCGGTTGGCTGTACTATGACTGGTGGAAACTCTACTCTAATTTCAAATTCTCCTAAACTTACACATCCATTTATATTACTTTCTAATCGTATATAAATAGTTTGTGGATTACTCTGATTGGTATAGTTACCTGTGTTTACTATTGGATTTGTTCCAGTTTCTGCTTGGGCTTGTGTCACATGATAGGTTAACACATAATCTGCTGGGTTTTGCGTCCCTAATATTTGTGGCGTCATTACTGTGTTAAAATCAAATTGATTAAACCCATCATCGTCATCATCACATATAACATAATCTTCTAAATCTGTTGGGATAACTGGTGACTCCTCTACTATTAAATCCATTGTTACTATTGTATAACATCCTGTTATATCATTCTCTGCTCTTACATAAATAGTTTGAACGTCTGGATCTATATTCTCGTAAGGCAATGTGCTTGGTATTGGATCTGTTGCGTTTTGTGCATTGGTTAAGGTTTCATAATAACTAATACTAATGTCTGGCTCTCCGTTAATAATGGTGGTTGTTTGACTGTCTAAATCAAATTCGGTATAAAAACCATCATTATCATCATCACAAGCTACTAATGGTGATGGTGTTGCTGGTGATGGTAATGGGTTTACTCTTAAATCTAAAGTAATTGTACTTACACATCCGGTAACATCATCTTCTGCTCTTACATATACGGTCTGTGGGTTTGGTCCGTTTGTATATGGACTAAAAATCTGTGCGGCTGCATCTGCTGTATTTGCTCCTGCTTGTGTATCATAGTATGTTAACGTAATACCCGTTTGCCCATTTAGGATTTGTGCATTAGCATCTTCTAACGTAAATACTTCTTGCTCATCTCCTGGATTATTGTAATCACATAGATTTAATGGATCTGGTTGTACTAATACTGGTAATGGATTAACTATTAAGTTTAAATCGGTCACTGTATAGCATCCTGTAGCATTATATTCTACTCGTACCCATATTGTTTCCATATCCGGTGTAACATTGGTATAGTTTGATGGTGTGCCTATTGCATTTGACGGTGCTTCTGCATCTGCTTCTGACTGATAGTAAGTAATGGTTACCTCTGATGGGTCTATATCATTACTTGTATCTGAGTCTAATAGGTTTAATAGCTCGTCATTTGCTTGTGTTAAATCAAATGCAGCTAATCCATCGGTATCATCATCACATTCTTCTAAT
>NZ_JAYMEE010000029.1:0-642 GCF_037029245.1 Mesoflavibacter sp. CH_XMU1422-2
TGCCTTACAATGGTGAACATAGAAGTACTCTAGCAATAAATAATTAATATTTTACTTGTTTATTGCCTCAGTTCTTTGTTGGCGCTAGTTATTTATTTTCATTTCACCATAATTCTCTGTCCTGCATAAAATTTCTGCATTTAATTCCAGTAGGTTTATTTTTCCAAGCTTTAAATCTGTCAAAATTGTTCCTTTGCGTTTGCAATCACCAGCGTAATTCAATTCCGTAAACTTTGATAAGTCCATTGTTCTTGTTAAGCGTAGCTTATCTCCATTGTCAGTTTCTGCGATGAAGAAAATTAGCGAGTCAGAAAGATTCGCATTTAATTCTGTCAAATTTTTTATTTCCACAATGCTTGGCCAAACATTTAGGTTCTGTTTTTCAATTATTGACTTTTTTAAATTATAAATTCCAATCGATTCATATTCTACGGAATCCATTTCATTTTCAGCAGATTTAATTCCACCTCCAATAGAAATCCAGTAAACAATTACAATCATTATAATTGCCATAGTTGAATAGATAAAAAGATGTTTGTCGATTTTCATAATTAGTGCCAACGGTCTCGGCTATGAGTAGTTGCGTGGGTTAGCACTTAACTTTACAAGTACACACCAAGTTGGAAATTCCGCAGGAATTTC
>NZ_JAYMEE010000030.1:0-841 GCF_037029245.1 Mesoflavibacter sp. CH_XMU1422-2
ATCTTCTAAATCTACTACTGGCAGTGGATTTACTTCTAATGTAATTGTTGCTATTTCGTAACATACCGAACTATCTACCATTGTACCTGTTCCATCATCTACCATGGTATCATTGTCTACGCGCACATAAATGACTTGTGGGTTTGAGATGTTTTCATATAATAATGGTAATGGGTTTGTAGCTGCTTCGGCATCTGCTAAAGTCTCATAGTAACTTGTTATATAGTTTGCTGGATCTTGACCCATTAACACTGCGCCATCTTGACTTGATAAATCAAACTGTACACTGTCATTTGCTGGGTTACCATCAAATTCTATATTATCATCACATTCATAATACGTTGGCATTGATTGATTTGCTTGCGCTGCCTCATTTACCTCTATATTAAACATTGTAGTGACATCACATCCTGTTGTTGTATCTGTAATATTTACATATATAACTTGAGGATTACTTGTATTGTTATACGGACTTACTAAAGCATTTATTCCCGCATCGGCATCGGCTTGTGTATCATGATAGGTTACTGTAAACACGGTTGCATCTTGACCGTTTAGTATCTCGGTTGTTTTACTTTCTAAGTCAAAACCTGCTACTTCATCTGTATTTAATTCGCAAATAATATAATCCTCGATTGGACTTACTACTGGTAATGGATTTACTGTGATATCAAAATCTACTATTGTAAAACAGCCTGTTCCGTTTAATCCTGTTTCGTCATCTCCATTTGTTACTCTTACATAGATGGTTTGTGGATTGATAGCTGTTCCTGGATTATCTGGATCTTCGTTTGTGTGCATTGTTGCGTCTGCTATTGCATTACTTCCTGTTAATGCATCG
>NZ_JAYMEE010000031.1:0-617 GCF_037029245.1 Mesoflavibacter sp. CH_XMU1422-2
ATGGTGAACATAGAAGTACTCTAGCAATAAATAATTAATATTTTACTTGTTTATTGCCTCAGTTCTTTGTTGTAAAACGTTTTTTATTTAACGCTCTGATTGTCAATTCAAAATAGTTTTCTAATTTAGTAAGAAATATTAACAATTTAAAATTTCAATTATGGGTCAAAAATTTGCTGACGGAACTATCGTCTATTTAAAATCAGGAAGTCCTGCAATGACAATAAATGTGTTTCATAATCCTACTCGCAGATATAGATGTGTTTGGTTTGTCGGAACAGAATTAAACTACGGTGAATTCTACGAAGATGCTTTAACTGACGTAAATCCTTCTACTAATTAAATTTTTTGTAATTCATTCGTATTATAAACAACTCTGTGTAAATTTTGGTTATTGTCGAAGTATACACAGTCAGTTGTTTTTTCGTTCGATTCTTCTACAGTCATTTTATAAGAGTGTTTGTTTTCTTTTACTACATCTCCTATTTTAAATAATTTAGTTGTATTTCCCATTTTGTTTTCAAATGTTTTACAACGGTCTCGGCTATGAGTAGTTGCGTGGTTTAGCACTTAACTTTGCAAGTACACACCAAACTGAAAATCCGCGAGGATTTTCA
>NZ_JAYMEE010000002.1:0-659 GCF_037029245.1 Mesoflavibacter sp. CH_XMU1422-2
TGCAGATTGGCAACACGTACGTAGTACCGGTTCTTTACTTCCTGGGGAAGGATTTACTATGAAAGGTGTGGCTAACACTTCTGGTAATGTTACTTTAGAACAAAATTACACCTATCAAGGTAAACCTAATAATGGCGATATTACTTTAACTATTACTGCTAATAATGAATATTTAGTTGGTAACCCTTATGCTTCTGCTATTGATGCTCATCAATTTATAATGGACAATGCACCTACTATTGATGCGCCTGGTGCGACTACCGGTACGTTATACTTCTGGGAACATTGGGGCGGAGGATCTCATCTTCTAGCAGAATACCAAGGTGGTTACGCTACCTATAATTTATCTGGTGCTACTCCTGCTGCTTCTTATGGAACAAATGACCCTATGGTTGCTACTGGTGGTACGCCTTCTAAATTACCTGGGCGTTATATTCCAATTGGACAAGGATTCTTCGTTAAAAGTGAAGCAACTGGTACTATCAGATTTACTAATGCGCAACGTGTTTTTGAAAAAGAAGGTAGCTCTTCTTCTACTTTTGTTAGAACTGCTAATACTAACGAAACTGCTTCTGCATACAATATTGATAACCGTTTAAAAATTAGACTTGGTATTAATACTGTTAATGGTATACATAGACAACTATTAGTTACTCAAG
>NZ_JAYMEE010000032.1:0-2035 GCF_037029245.1 Mesoflavibacter sp. CH_XMU1422-2
ACCGTTGTACGTAATTTAAAAACAAGCATTTAGAATGTCAGTAAGTAATTATAGAAATAAAGTAAGCCAACTTAATTCTCAAATAGCGGATTTGATGAAAAAACAAACTGCGGAGAGAAAAAAGGGAGTTGATTTGAATTCTAAAATTAATGACCTGACCAAAAGAATGCTATCTACAAAAAGTATTTCAACTGCTCAAAGCTATCAAAGACAAATTGACTCAAAATCAAAAGAGTTAATTAGAGTAAGTACAAAAGTTGCGGACTTTGAAAAAAAGTTAGCTGATAAACGAAAAGAACTTTCTCGAAATCAAGATTATTTGACAAAAGCACTTGACAACGAAACAAAGAAAAGACAAAATCAAGAGTTAAATTTCTTAAAAGAAAAAGAGAGAATTAACAGGTCGGAATTAAGTAATATTAGAAACATAAATCACGAAATTCAAAGACAACAAAGTATTTTTCAAGATTACCAAGTCCCAGAAAGTGAATTGACCGATAATGATGTTGAATATTCTTTAAAAGAGCTTACTGAATTACATCAGAGAATTGATTCTGTTTTGGAAAGACTAGATAAACTTGGGTTCGGACAAGAAATAATATTTGAGGAAATCGAAGAACTTAAAGGAAAAAGTAAAAAGATTAGTAAGAAAGATTTAAAAATGATGCTCATCGGAAAAATTGTAAGTTTTGGAATTGGAAAAATTGATACTGATTTAGCTGCTCAAATCTTTGAGGAAATCACTAACGTTGACTTAACTAAATTAATTGAATAAAAAACTACGTACAACAATGTATAACCGCAATTACGGCGGATTCGACTACGTCCGAATCCACTCGGAATTGCTAACGTCTGTGCTAAACCGAAAAATTTGCGTATTTTAACCCGTAACTGACGGTTATACGAGACCGTTGCCACACATACGAGAAAAACCGAACTGAAATTAATGAACATTCCTTGGAACAGAATTAAAACCAAAATTGAGAATCTATTTAGTCCGAAAAAAACAGAGGAAAAGGATTACTTGACAGTATTGGTTGACAACCTAAAAGAGGCGCAAAAAAATCATCAAAGTTTACCATTCCGAATTAATTCTGCCAAACGAAATGGATTTGTTGTTAAGGTAAAAGGATTGTTTGCTTATGTATCTTTCTACCAAATGCCTTGGGAATACAAATCTGTTGAACATTGGCGAGCTGTTGCAAAACATTTGGTTGGAAAAAAATTCTTCTGCAAAATCCACAGCATTTCCGAAAACGTAAGACCAATACAAATCACAGTAAATGCAGAAAACCACATTTTTGAGAAAACAAAATTAATTCCACTCGAACAATACGAATGTGTCGTTATACACAAATCCAAATACGGTTTAATTGTCGATTTAGGTTATCACTTTGATTGGGAATATGGAAGTTTTAACGGTTTAATACATAAATCGACATATACTAATGATGATAAACTTTTAAATGCCGAAGCAGGCGACATAGTAAAAACATATTTTCACGGTATTAAGAAAAAAGGAACTCTAAAAAATGGTGGACTTATTCTGGGAAATCAAAACGTGCAGAAAGAATGGTTAACTGGCGAATTAGAAAACCTTGTTGGAACAATACAAACAGCAACAGTAATGTTGGATGAAAAAGGAAAAAGAGGTTTCTTTATTGATGGAAAATATCGGACAATGATTCACATTGACAAAAAAATATACCCAAATAAAAAGAGCATAAAAAAAGAGCTAAATAACTTGAGAATGTACAGCGATATAGAGTGTAGGATTTTACGAATAAGCAAAAGTAATAATTTTGTAGCGGAACCATTAAACATCTGAAAAGAAGTACGTGTGGCAACAACGTGTATAGCTCATTGCTATTCAGTTGCTTAAACCAAAGTTAAGGCGTATTTGGAAAGTCGCCAAATTTTTAAATTTGACGATTTCCAACAAAAAAATAAATAGTAAAATTTAAAAAATCTGGCTTGTGGCTCAACCGAAAATTAATCACTAATTTGCACGCAACGAGCCATACACCAGACCGTT
>NZ_JAYMEE010000033.1:0-41864 GCF_037029245.1 Mesoflavibacter sp. CH_XMU1422-2
TAGTCTCTGCGTATATCATAACCTTATTCCTCTCTTTGGTTCTTTATGATTAAATGTTAAAGTTAATAGATTGCTAACTTAAGTCGTATAAATTCAATTGCGGTTGAATTTCCTTTCGGAAATTCAAACCTATTTACTAAATTAGTACCTAACTTAAAATCCTGCGGATTTTAAGCCGCAACTGAAATTTATACACAAACGTTGGCAACAAGCTGAAAGACATCATCGAAAAGATAATTGACCATATAAGAATTAAGGATTTATTTTGGATTCATATAAGACCACATTTATGTAGTTTTAGCTTTAAAGGAATTCCAGAGGATTTGCATTTTACTTTTGCAAAAAACAGTAAATCCGGAATTAATTTCCACATAACAAAAAATATAGCAGACTCTCAAAACCCAAAGAAAAAACCATTCATTCCAATTTTAGAAATTGATAAGGAAGTTATTACATCTGATTTAAGTTCATTATTTATAAATATGATTTTTGGAATGTTTAAAGAAATTGACATATCTGAAAAATCTAATTTTTCTTTCTTAAGTTTTGATAGTTTAAATAAAGACAAAACTTTTGGAGAAAATGATGAAGACTTATTTAATTCATTTAAGGAAGTTTCAAAAATAACTCGAAAAACAAGACTCAAAGTTGAACAAGGTTGGACTGACAAACTTGTGGAATTGACTCAATCTGAAAAAATGATTGGCTTGATTAACGAAAACACGAAAGAAATTGAGAAATCGGAAATTAAGGAAATTGACGGTGGAATTTTAATGAACGAGGATAAATCATTGACAGTTATTAAAATTTACGACAAATGGTATGAATTATCAACTGACATAAAACCAATTGAAATGTTTAAGCGAGTAATTGATGAACGACTTGCTAAATTCATTTGGAACAACATTAAACGTTCAATAATTATATTGAAATCAGTAAATTCTTGGAAAGAAACTGAAAATAGATATAAACCGATTGAAATAATACTAAATAAATAAAAGCCAGTTGCCAACAACGTGTAAGCGCAATAACGGCTGAATTTCCTCGCGGAAATTAAGAAACCCTTATTTATAAGGGATTTCAATTAAAAAGGCAACAATAAGGCAACAAATATTTGATTATAAGAACTAATCAAAGGAAAGAAATAATAGATAAAATTAGGAACTTATTAAACGATAAAAATAAAACCGTTCGTGTAGAACGGTTTTATTATTTAAACATCAACCGTTAATTAGCTGTTCCAGAGCCTAAATAAACGCTGTTTGACACAATACTACCATCTGCTGTAGTAAATGCCATAAAAAGCTCAACAGTATCTCCTGCATAGGTACTTGGAATTGTAATGATTTGTGATCCTACAGTTCTATCAGCACCATCAAGAATATACATTGATTCTTTTTTACTTGGATTGTAAACTAAAACCATTGCTTTATCGGTTGCATTTGCATTACCTTCAGCAGAGTTATCATCCCAAGTAAACTCAACTTGTCCAGCAGTTGCTAAATCTGTTGCAGGGTTTAACGCTCCTGATAAGTTACCTCTACTTAATAAAACTAAAGCATAATCTACAGTAAAGTTTGGTGCAGCTCCTGTAATAGCATTATTCAATACATAAGACATTGCAGCATTAAACTCTGTTTTTTGCACCGCATAAGACTTATATCCCTTTTGGATAAAGCCTAAATTTGGTTGAAGATACTCCAAAGTAACAGTAAACTTGTTTCTTTGGTTAACTTGCCCCTCTGTTCGTGGATTTGCCACGCTTGAAGGTTTGATTCTCAAGTAGTCAATACCCTTCCAAGAAGCACCGACTACGTTTCCTACTTTTCCTGATACACCGCCCAGGATTCCTTGTGAAATAACACCCATTGTATATAAAATTTAAAATTAATACTTGTTCGAAGTTGGTACGGACTTGGTACGGTCTTTAACCAACACAAGTAATATATGGCAAATACTATGCTAATAGATTGATTTGGTTTTTGTTGCCCTTTGTTGCCCGATTTTGCTTTTTAGAAAATAGATTTTGTATGTATGACACTTTTAAATCTGCCATTTTTGAAATTACTTTTTGAAGTTGAGCTTCTTTTTTACAAATTGCTGACACTATATTAATATCCTTTTGTAACTCAAATTCATCATTTAACAACGAGGTGTAACTGTTTTTTAAGGTGTTTCGGCAATCATCTATTGAGATAAACGGAATAACACTACCTTTTAAATAGTAAGCGTAAAAACCGCCAATTTGCAACATCATAGATAAATGAAAAAGCGTGTTTTTTTCTGCTTCCGTTTTTGTGATTACTACAAAACAGTTAGGACAAGGATTTGAGAGCGGTTTCCCGCTGTTAAGTCCTTTGTTTAGGATAAAAAAATGAGGGTTCGAGTAGGTTCTTCCGATTTGGTGTGTTTTTAGTTCAAAAGTTGACATAGCTATCCAATTTAAAATTGCTTCGCTACGCTTCGCACCATTAATTTTTTAAAAGAAAAACAATAAAAAAAGAAAGCCTAATGCTCTTGTGGCGTGGATAAGGCTGTCAAGGTTTTTGGATAAAAGTTTTTTTAGATTAATTGTTTAATGATTGTGAAAAATGCTTTTGAAAAAAGTTTTATTCAAAACCCGTAGGGCGTGACCTTTATAGCCTTGCGCGTTGGCTGTGGTAGCCACATATATTTGCTACCTTTTTTTTATTTATTTTCTGTTGTTCTAAAACATCTAATATGTCTTGTTTTTTATAAAAAATTCTATTGCCGATACGAATTGGATTTAAAATGCCGTTTTTATTCCAGGAATGTATTGTAACTAAACTTATTTTTAAATAATCGGCTACTTTTTGTCTTGTTAGGATTTCATCATTTTGTTTTTTAGATAATTCTTTAAGGTAGTTTTCAATTTTAAACATTAGTTTATCTGCTACCGCATCTGCTAATTCATCTATTGTAACCTCTGTGATTTGGATTGTTTTTGTAATCATCTTGTTTTCTTTTTAGTTAATTGATTTCCAATTTTTGGGGCATAAACTCTTAAAAAAATAGGTTACAATACGTATTTGAGCATTGGATGAAGCGGTTGTATGGGTAGCGTTTTAAATAGTTGTTTGATAAAACAGCATTTAAACAAGCTACTTATACAGGACTTTTAGGCAATAGCTTTTTGTTTTTTTGAGGTACGAGAAAAAGCAATATGCTATGGCGTATTACTACATTTTATGAACCTATTTTTTTAAAACCGCTGACTTGGGTGGTGGGGAAAAGTGGTCTTTTATATTTGTTAACGAAATGAAACAAACAAAGACTTGAGGTAAGGAATACTTGGACTTAACGATGGTTTTGTGCAGCTTGAATAAGGTAACGAATATGCATCATTTTAAGCTAAATTTTCATATGGCTATTGTTTCAGTTTAGTTCGGATTTTTATTAAAAGTTCGGATGTGAGCGTGGGAAAAGCGGCTATTTTACATAATGGCGTTATAACTACAGCTTTGGTGATGCGGTGGGTGTAGCGGCTGCTATTATAACTACCCGTTATGTAAACATAGCTTGGGGTAGTTTTTGGTGTGAGGGATGGCAACAGCTCTTTGCTTTTTTATTGTACTACTTTTAAAATATAATAGCAAATAAAATAAGCAATGTGCTGTGTGAGGGTTGGCAACCAAAAACTACAAGTGCGGTGGATAGCGGAACAAAACAAAAGACAGAGGATTTTGAGGTACGAAAAAACTGGGTTTTGGGTTGTGGGGACAATTACCAACTCATTCGTTGTAATCTAACTGCATTTAAAATTGCTAATAATGCTACTCCTACATCTGCAAAAACTGCTTCCCACATTGTAGCTAAACCACCTGCTCCTAAAATTAAGACAATGACTTTAACACCAAAAGCTAAAATGATATTTTGCCAAACGATTTTTCGTGTGGAACGACTTATTTTAATGGCTCTAACAACTTTTGAAGGTTGGTCGGTTTGAATGATAACGTCTGCTGTTTCAATAGCTACATCACTACCCAAACCACCCATTGCAATTCCAACGTTACTTGCTGCTAAAACAGGCGCATCGTTTATACCATCCCCTATAAATGCTACTTTATTTTCAGGATTCTTTTTTAAAATTTCAACTTCGTTTAACTTATCTTCTGGTAATAAACCACCTTTAGCATTTTCAATATTTAGTTCTTTAGCGACTTGTTGAGTAATGGAATCTTTATCACCAGAAAGCATCATAATATTTTTAATGCCTACTTTGTGTAATGCTGTAATTGTTTCTTTTGCATCTTCCTTTAATTCATCTGCTATGACTACATAACCTGCAAATTGATTATCGATTGCAACTAATACTATCGATTCTACAATAGATTCCGTTTCCGTTGGAACATTTATATTATTCGCAGTCATTAAGGCTTTATTTCCTACTAAAACTGTTTTACCATTTACAATGCCTTTTAATCCTTTACCTGCAATTTCAGAAATGTCTTGTGCTTCAAAATCTTCTCCTTCTGCTTTATACTCTAAAATGGCTTTAGCAATTGGATGTGTGGATTGTTCTTCCATCGCCATCAGGTACTTCATAAACGTTGCCTTTTCTAATGTTATGGGTTTGATTTCCTTTATTTTGAATACCCCGTGAGTAACGGTTCCTGTTTTGTCCATTACTACCGTATTCACTTGGGTCATTGCATCCAAGAAGGATGCACCCTTGAATAGAATACCGTTTCGGGATGCTGCACCCAACCCACCGAAGTAACCCAGGGGAATGGAAATCACCAATGCACAGGGACAAGAAATTACCAGAAAAATCAAGGCCCGGTATAACCACTCCTGAAATACGTACCCGTCCACAAAAAAATAAGGTAAAAACGTTAAGCATACTGCTAAGAAAACTACGATAGGAGTATAGATGCGTGCAAATTTCCTTATAAACAGTTCGGTCTTTGATTTACGTGCTGTGGCATTTTGCACCATATCGAGAATTCGAGTAATGGAACTATCCTTAAATTCCTTGGTGGTTTCCACTTCTACAACACCTTCTAGATTGATGCTCCCGGCAAAAACCTTGTCTCCTTTGGCAATGGTGTCGGGTTTGCTTTCCCCCGTAATCGCTGCGGTATTGACCGATGCTTTTTTAGATAGCAATTGGCCATCTAAAGGGAACTTTTCACCTACGCGCACTTGTATTTTTTCTCCAATTTCAACGGTCTCGGGATCGACCGAAACATAATCGCCGTTCCGATACACCACGGCCTCATTAGGACGTACATCAAGAAGCGCCTTTATGTTGCCCTTTGCTCGTTTTACAGCTGCGTTTTGGAAAAGTTCGCCCACGGCGTAAAACAGCATTACGGCCACACCTTCCGGGTATTCCCCAATGGCGAACGCCCCTAAGGTTGCGATAGACATTAGGAAGAATTCGGTAAAGAAATCACCGTCCCTGATACTTTTCCATCCCTCTTTTATAACAGGAAAACCAACGGGGATGTAGGCTACCGCATACCAAGCGATTCGTACCCAACCTTTAAAAAACGGAAAGGCATCAAAGTAATCAATAGCAATTCCCGCTATCAACATCACAAAACTGAATATGGAAGGGATGTATTCCTTAATGCTCAGTTGTGATGAAACCTTATTTTCAATTGAAGGATCCTTGAGGTCTCTTAGATTTAGTTTTTTCTTTTTCATATATGTTTTATTTTAAAATAGTTTTAGAACAAAAAATACCATTGTCAATAGATAGACGATATAGGCTGCATCGAACGCGAATATCTGCCATCTGCTAAAACCGTGAAGTTCCTTGCTTTGATGGACAAAAAGGGAGTACAAAAGCGGCATCAGTCCAACGAAGGCAAGATTCACCCAAAACAACTGGAAATCTTCGATAGGGGTAGTAACCAGCGCCAACGGGAAAAAGGCGACCGTCATCGTAACAGCATTATCTGCGATAACACTAGTGGTGCCTGCCGTTACTTCGCCTCCTTTCACCACGCTCCAGGTCTTAAATATTTCAGGCGCGGTGGTCATTATACCCGTGATGAACAATCCCCCAACGATTTCAGAAATATTCAGGGCCGAAACAATATTTTCTGTTGCCTTAACAATAAAAAAAGCACCCACAGCTATGGCCAGGGCCCCGGCCACGGATAACCAGACTTTCTTTTTGTCCCATTCTACTTTTTCGCCCTTTTCCCTGCCTTTTATAATGGCATGCGTTAAAAAAGCAGCATAGGCAGCCAGCATAATATAGCCATCGATGGGTTGTAATCCACGCCAGGCTTTGGGAAGGGTTAGTATAGCTACCAAAGCAATGATTGCCAGGTAGGGGATGGACAATACCGAAACAGAACGTTTGTTCAGAGCCAGTAGGTTGGCATCCAGATGTTTTTGGTGTTCCTTATTATTTTTAAATTGCTTTCTGGAAGCGAAATAGGCTATGCTAACCATCAACGGAATGGAAATTATATTGGAACCCAAAAGGTTGCCCAGACCAATTTCCGATACTCCCCGGGCTGCACTGGTAACGTTTACAGCTACCTCGGGGCTGGCGGTCACAATGGCAAGGAGAGCTGCTCCTGCAGAAGCTGTAAGCCCCCATTGCTTACGGAGCATCTTTAAAGGCGTCAAGAGTTGGTCCGCACCCCAATGGGCAGCCCAAGCTGCCAATCCCAATACTACTACCAAAAGCCAAACGTTCATAACTAATCGTTGTTTATAATTTTTCTGTTACCCTCAGTATATTTCAACTTTTTATTTTCCGATATTTTCTGGTCTTTTTTTTGTTGGCTTTGAAAGATCAGGAGTAAAATCACTCCCGTGCTAATCCAGACATCTGCGGTATTAAATACAGGGTCAAAAAAAGTAAATTGATTACCTCCCCAAAATGGCAGCCACTCCGGAAGCCTTGTATCAATAATGGGAAGGAACCACATATCCACGACATTGCCATTTAAAAATCCAGCATATCCACCCCCTGACGGGAATATTTCTGCAACGTTTTGTACTGCCGGATCACTTTTTTCAAAGATCAGTCCGTAAAATGCACCGTCAATCAAATTACCCAATGCACCTGCGTATATAAATGCTGCACAGATTACAAAAACCTTTGCATATCCTTCACGTATCATCTTTTTGATATAAAAAGTCCCCCAAACAATGGCGGCCAGCCGAAATAGGATCAAAACAAGCTTGGCCAGATATCCCTCCCCAAACTTAAAGCCCCAGGCCATTCCGGGATTTTCCAAAAAATGCAAGCGAAACCAATCCAGGCCAAATACGTAGTACTCCTCGCCATAATAAAAATGGGTCTTCACATAAATCTTTATGGTCTGGTCTATTGCCAACAACAGTAAAATCAATAATGCTACACTACTTTTATTCATAATTTCCTATTGTTTCCCAACGTCTTGTGCAACATATATTTGCATTATTTAGATAATTTTAAAATTCTTATGGCGCCCCGCATTACAAACGTGAAGACGATGCCGCCAATCACCAAATCGGGCCATTTGCTATTCAGAAAATAGACCAGTACCCCTGCCACTATAACCCCACCGTTTACAATAATATCATTGGACGTAAAAATGGCACTGGCCTGCATATGGGCCTCCTTACTTTTAGCCTTGTTTATCAACCAAAGCGAAATAAGGTTCCCCAGTAGGGCTAAAATGGAAACTACAATCATCCACTGGAACATTGGTGTTTCACTACTGGTAAAAAACCTTCTTAATACCTCTGCAAAACCAAGTGTTGCCAATGCCATCTGAAAATACCCGCTGAATTTTGCGACCTTCTTTTTTCTTGAAATGGCACCGCCTACCGCGAATAGGCTTAGCGCATATACGATGGAATCTGCCAGCATATCCAACGAATCCGCCACAAGTCCCATAGAAGAGGAAATCCAACCTGTGGTCATTTCGATAACGAAAAAACCAAAGTTGATGCCCAAGACCCACCAAAGGATTCTTTTTTGTTTGGATTGGTCTTCCATTACGGGTGGTTCGGCTTCTGTGGTTCCCTCTAAAGAATCCCCAAGGTTTAAACCGGCTATTGATGTTTGTATATCTTCAATGCCATCCACATGATATACTTCCAATTTCCTGTTGGGAATATCAAAATCCAAATATTTCACTTGAGCATAAGATTCCAACTTCATCCGGATCATCTGCTCTTCCGAAGGGCAATCCATTTTGGTTATCTTAAATGTTGTTTTCTCCATTATCTCTTTTTTTATTTTTAATATTCGTTATAATAGTTGTCCTTTATCCGGATACAATTGTTACAAAATCCTTTTAGCAGCAGGTTTACTTCTTCTGCCTGAAACCACTCCGGCAAAGGCACTTTTGCTCTTCATCTTTCTCCCATTTACCAATGTATGTTTCCCAGTAGCTCTTTTGAATTTTTAGGAACCCCCGCAGGCTATCCGGTTTCATCAAAGACATAGACATTTCATTTCTTTGCCTGTATGCTGAATTATTCAGTGTCTGGACACCCTTCTGGAGGAATAATGTTTTTTGCACTCTTTTAGGAGCAGCGTCTTTTCGCTGAAACTTTTCAGTGTCATAGAAAACCTCCGCGGCTTCTTTTCCACTCATGCAGATCGTTTCCTTTAACATCAAACGGGTTCTAAAAATATCGGACCAAAGCTTTTGACGCTTTTTCTGAATAAATTCATAGCCGTCACGAAGTAGCGTCAAACTACTATCGATGTTTTTGTCTTTCGGAATAGTTCTCATGCTCTTTACATTTTTAAAATATTTATTTTATTTTTTAGACCATAAACTTAAACTTAATACAAACTGATTTAAGTCTTATGAAATGATTAAAAACTGCCTAATCCGATTTTACAATTAAATTAAGGCCGTTAAATATGCAACGCTCTGTCTTCGGTGGCTGCCAGACAGGCCTCTTTAAAGGTTTCTGAAAAAGTTGGGTGCCCGTGGGACATCCTTGCAACATCTTCGGCAGATGCCCTGAATTCCATCGCTACCACCGCTTCGGTATAGCTGTCTGCAATGCGTGGCCCTATCATATGCACTCCCAATATCTCATCAGTTTCTTTATCTGCGATTACTTTTATGAAGCCGTCGGTGTCCATACTTATTTTCGCCCTTGCGTTGGCCTTAAAAGGAAAAGAGCCTGTTTTAATACTTCTTCCTGCTTCTTTCAATTCTTCTTCGGTTAAGCCTACCCCGGCCACTTCGGGCTGGGTATAAACAATATTAGGAATAAGCGAATAATTGATATGTGGCTTTTGATCTGCTATCCTTTCGGCTACAAAAACGCCCTCTTCACTGGCTTTATGGGCAAGCATTGCCCCTCGGATTACATCCCCAATGGCATATACACCCTTGACATTGGTTTCAAGGTTCTCATTTACCGTTACCTGTCCTTTCTCATTGGTTTCCACGCCAATGTTTTCAAGGCCTAAATTGGCGGTGTACGGTTTCCGGCCAATGGCCATAAGGCAATAGTCGCCTTCTAAATTCATTTCTTTTTTATCGGACAGGTTTTCCGCTTTCAATTCAACTTTGTTGTCCGTTGCTGTTGCATTGGTCACTTTATGTTCCAAATAAAACTCAATTCCCTGTTTTCTTAGGGAACGATGCAATTGATGTCCCAGTGCGCCATCCATAGTGGCGATGAGGCTATCAAAATATTCCACAATAGACACCTTAGAGCCCAGGCGGGCGAAAACAGAACCTATCTCAACCCCGATAACGCCTCCACCAACGACCATTAAATGCTCGGGAATTTGGCCTAAGGCAAGGGCTTCGGTAGAAGAGATGATCCGCTTTTTATCGATTTCAATATTGGGCAGTGAAGCGGGTTTGGACCCTGTGGCAATGATGATTTTATCGGTTGCTATGGTTTCCGTTTTATCTTCGCCCTTAATCTCAATCGTGTTTTTATCCCTGATGGTACCGTGACCTTCATATACGGAAACCTTGTTCTTTTTCATCAGATACCCAACGCCATTGATGATTTCCTGTACCACATCCTGAACCCTTTGGTTCATTTTTTTGATATCGACATTGGCTTCTTTTACATCAATCCCAAAATTTTCGAATTGATGTTTGAGTTTGTAATAATGCTCAGAGGCTTCAAGCCAGGCTTTTGACGGGATACAGCCCACGTTAAGGCAGGTGCCGCCAAGCGTGCTGTACCTTTCAATAATGGCTACTTTTAATCCTAATTGGGCGCAACGTATAGCGCTTACATACCCGCCAGGGCCAGAGCCTATAATTGTTACATCATATTTTTCCATATTCGTAAATTTTTTAATTAAATAAGGTGGGGGAAACCTTAAGCTGACCAGGGGCGCAAGGGTTCAGTTTTAAGGTACTCCCACCTATTATTTTTTACTACAATTTTTACATACCCCTTTTAATACCAGGTTCAAATCGTTTATTTCATAATCGTCCGGCAAGTTTTGTTTCGATATTCTATCCGGCAAGCAAATAGTTTTTCCGCAAACGGTACAATGAAAATGCATATGTAAATCTGTACCGTATTTACCTTTGGCCTTTTTATCGGAAATTGCAAATTTTGCCACTCCTGTCCCTTCATTAATCTGATGAATTAGCCCTTTATCTTCAAAAGTTTTTAGGTTTCGATAAAAGGTAGTTCTGTTTGCCGTTTTGTTTTTTTCGCTTTTAGCGATAAAGACTTTTTGCATTTCGTTTAAACTTACTGCATAGGTCTTCCTATTGAGGTATTTGTGAATTTTCAACCTCATTTCAGTGGGACGTATCCCTTTTGACGATAATTTTTTTTCCGTTTTTGTCATTTTATATTCTTTCGAAAAACAGTCTAAGTCCGGATCTAATCTTTTTTATAAGCCAAAAGCCTTAACGCATTAAAAACCACCAGAAGCGTCGAACCTTCATGGATTACTACAGCCACTCCAATATTTGCCAAGCCGAATATGGTTGAAGGTATAAGCAGGGCCACAATACCAAGGCTAACCCAAAGGTTTTGCCTGATAATCGCCTTTGCCTTCCTGCTTAAGCCTATGGCAAAGGGCAGGGTTTCCAACTTATCGGCCATTAGCGCAATATCCGCCGTTTCCAAGGCTACATCACTTCCCGCAGCACCCATAGCTATGCCTACAGTGCTGTTTGCCATGGCAGGGGCATCATTAACGCCATCGCCCACCATTGCCACCTTGGATTCCTTTTCTTTTAATTCTTTTATAGCATCCACTTTTTCTTCCGGCAATAGGCTCCCCCAGGCATCGGTCAATCCTATTTCTTCTGCTACAGCGTCTGCTACCTTCTGGTTATCTCCGGTAAGCATGATCATTCGTTTAATGCCGATTTCTTTTAATTTTTTGAGGGTTCCCTTGGCGGCTTCACGAGGGGTATCCATTAATGCAATGATGCCTATATATTCTTCATTTTTTCGTATAAGCATTGTTGTATTTCCACCACCTTCAAGACCACGCACTTTCGTAGCTATTTTTTCGGAAGGTGTACTCTCATCAAGCCCTTCGTACAGGTCGAGGTTACCTATATAGATTTTATCATTGCCAAACGATGCTTTAATCCCTTTACCCAGAACTGCCTCCAAATTAGAGGCATTTGGGATTTCCTCGCCTTCCAGACGCTCTTTTCCATCACGAACTACAGCTTTGGCCAGGGGGTGATCACTCAAACTTTCCACAGCTACTGCTATTTTGAGAAGTTCGTTTTCAGATATATTTCCAAGTGGCACCACTTGGGTAAGTTTTGGCTTTCCTTCCGTTAGAGTTCCGGTTTTATCAAAGGCGAGGGCGGTAATAACCCCCAGGTCCTCCAGAGGGCGCCCTCCTTTAATTAATACCCCGCCACGGGCAGCTCTGGCCACTCCACTCAATACAGCACTTGGGGTCGAGATTGCCAACGCACAGGGACTTGCAGCTACCAGTACCGCCATTGCCCGGTAAAAGCTCGCACTAAAGGGTTCGTCAATAACTAAAAAAGCGAACAAAAGAATCCCGACCAAAATAAGGACGGACGGCACAAAATATTTTTCAAATTTATCGGTGAGCAACTGGGTAGGTGATTTTTGGGTCTGGGCCTCGTTAACCAGTTTCACCAATCGGGAAAGCGTTGAATCTTTGGCTGCTTTGATCACTTTAATTTCCAAAGTATTGTTCCCATTGATCGTTCCAGCAAAAACGCGGTTTTCATCCTTGATATCATCTTGCGCCGAATAATCCTTGTCAACATCTTCTACGGGAACTTTATCTACCGGTACACTTTCCCCGGTAATCGGAGCTTGGTTGACACTGCTTTTTCCGTTGACCACAACGCCATCGGCAGATATTTTACTGTTCGGCTTGACCACGATAATATCGCCTATACCCAATTTTTCGATACCCACCTCTTCGGTTTTGCCATCTTTTTTGAGCAAAGCTGTTTTTGGTGCGAGATCGGCAAGGGCCGCTATGGACTTTCGGGCCTTGTTCATTGCATAGTGTTCCAGGGCGTGGCCAAGGCTGAACAGGAACAGCAAGAGTGCACCTTCGGCCCATTCTCCCAGAACAGCGGCACCTATGGCGGCCACCAACATTAAAAAATCGATTTCAAAACCACCTTTGGCAACGGTCTGTATGGCCTCTTTTGCCGTAAAGTAACCCCCAAAAAAGTAAGCACCTATGTATAAAGTAAGACTGACCCAATCTGGGATGGATGCAACATAGGAAAGTCCGAAACCTATCCCGAGAAGGGCGCCGCAGATAATAGAAAAAATAAGCTCCGTATTTTTACCGAAAATCCCACCGTGGGCGTGCCCTTCTCCTTCCTCGTGGGTCTCGCCCTCTTTGTGCTCGTGCCCCTCTGTGGAAGTTTGTTCTTTAGTATCTTCCTTCTTTGAACGCTCCTGTTTTTTGGATGCTTTGGTGTAATCATTTTCGTTTGAAGAACTCCGCTGAATCTGAAGGTATTCTTTTTCAATTTGTTTACTTATTTCATCAAAATTCGTTTGCTTTTTATCAAATTCAAGTCGTACCATTCCAGAGCCTGAAACGGAAACTTCCAAAACTCCATTGATTGCCAAAAGGCTTTTCTCGATGGAACGAGCGTGCCTTGTATGTCTAATCCCCTCAACCTCTAAAAGAAGATGACCATATTTTTCTGTAATTTCTGCCCCGGCATTTTCCGCCAAAGATTGAATTCGGTCAATAGAGATAATGTCCGGATCATAATGAAAGCACAGTTGCGGCACCGTATCTTCCTGATCATCTACTATATGTACTTTTTCAAGACCCTCTTTGGCCTCTAATTCAGCAATGAGCCTTTGCACACAAGTGTCTTTTTCATTTGGCACCTGAGGTAGCAATACCGGAATTTTTAGTTGTAGCTTTTTCATATCCCTATTGGTTTAATATCCATCTTTTAGCTTCTTCCTTTTCGGTAAAGTCGAAATATTTAACTTCCGAGCTTGTAAAAAAATCAGTGGCTTTAGCAGCCCATTCCTGCCATTCTTTTTCACCCACAAAGGCCATCTTTCCATAATCTGAAATATGGGCGGTATCAACTTTTAAATCTTCCCATAAGCCTTTGAGATCGTAGCCCTTAAAGTTAACTAGTTCAAAAAAGAAATTCACCTTATTTCCATTTTTGACAATATTATGTATCAAAGGATGGATTTTCTCTATATCCTCTTTAGTAATCTTACCGCTTATTGAAGCGGATATCAAATTGCTTTTTTCGACATTTTTGATTCGTATCATTGTTTTAAGTTTTTATGAGCAGATTGGTCTATGTTATATTTTAGCTTCTTTGCTTTTTGGCATTTTACACATGCCCCCTTCAAAACTAAATTTACTTCGGTTATTTCGTATTTGTCAGGTAAATTTTCCTGTGGAACTTTATTGGGCAAACAGAAGGTTTTGCTGCAATTCATACAGTGAAGGTGTAAGTGTAGATCCAGCGAATTCTTATCAGAATATGCATATTTTGCGGTAGCCGTACCGTCATCAATTTGATGTATAATCCCTTTCTTTTGAAATAATTTTATACTCCGATAAATTGTTGTTCTATCTCGTGTATGTTTACTTTTTTTAACGAAAGCCGTTTCTATTTCCCTTAATGTTACAGCATAAAACTTTCTTTTGAGATATTTATAAATAAATAATCTCATTTTGGTAGGTCTAATCCCGTTGTTTCTAAGTGTTTCTTCGGCTTTGGTCATCTCATAAAATTAAACGCCACTACATTTCTCACATATTCCCTTTACTACCAGATTGATATCCTCTGCCACATAGCCTTCGGGCAGGTTTATCTGAGGGATTTTGTGCTCTGTAAGGCACACGGTTTCCCCGCAACTATTGCAATGAAAATGTAAGTGAAGGTCGTTTCCCACCTCACATTCACAATTGTCTTCGCACAGGGCATATTTAATGATGCCGGTGCCATCCTCAATTTGATGCACGATTCCTTTTTCTTCAAATGTCTTCATAGTACGGAAAAGCGTACTCCTTTCCGAGCTTTCGAAATCCTTTCCAAGGTCGCCTAAGCTAACGGCCACATTCAGTTGTGCCAGCCGTCTATAGGTCATCAAGCGCATTGCCGTAGGGCGGATGCCTTTGCTTTCCAACTTTTTTACTATTTTTTCCATTTGCTATAAAAGTATTTAGGGGTCGTAACGCTTTATGGATTCCCCGGTTTTTATCTGGAAGGCATCTTCAATATCGGAAAGATAAATTATTCCGTCACCGGGTTCAGTTGTTTTTGCATTCTCAAGGATAATATCTATTGCTGATTGTGCTTCTTCGTTTTGACATACCAGTTCTAACTTTACAACCGGACTGTCTGTTACACGGAAATCTAAAGAAGGTGATGCGCCTTTTGCTTTAAAAGCCCCGGTACCTTCCCCCTGGGAAAGCGCGTCATACTTTTGAATCCACTTTCACTAAGGGATTCTATCACTTTTTGAACTCGTTTCGGTTTTATAAATGCTTTTATTTCTTTCATTGCTGTAATATTAATTTTAGTATTAAGGATGAACCCTCTGGAATTTTAATTAAGACAAACATTTAACAGAGAGTCCATCCATCTAATTTTTTTAATTTAATGACCATGGGAAGTCTGGCTTTTCTGCATTTCAGAAACCAGATAATAGGCATTATTATAGGCAACCAACGTACCTTCAGGCAGAGGCTCCAGCAGTTTAATTTCAACCCAACCATCTTCATTTATTCCCGTTCTAACCTGCACTGGTTTCAATTCCCATTCGGTTTCACCATCTTCCTGGTGTTTTTGGGCCGTAAAGATGTAGGGATTTCCTTCTTCTTCAATTATTGCTTCTTCCGGTAAGGCAGGAACAGCTTCTTCACCGGTCCTGATTTTTCCGTTTATATACATCCCCGGAATTAGAAAATCTTCTTTATTATCGATTTCTGCATGCACATGTACCGCTTTGGGGTTTTGTTCAAATTGTTTCCCCACTGAATAAATTTCCCCGGTTAAATTACTGCCTGGAACCGATTCCAGTGTAAACGCAATCTTTTGGCCTTCTTTCACCTTATAAATATCTTTTTCAAAAACCATTAGATCGGCATGAACATGTTCATTATCAACTACCATAAACATGCTGGTTTGCGGCTCCACATACTGTCCTATCTGCACCAGTACTTTTTCTATATAACCTCCAATTGGGCTTACTACCGGAATATATTCATATAATTCACCGTCTCTAACCTGGGAAGCATTTAGGTTTAACTGGCGCAATTGCGATTCGTACCCCCGCACTTCACCTTGTACAGACTGGTAATCTGCCTGGGTTTGTTGAAAAGATTTTCCAGATCCTACCTCTGCTTCATATAAACGTTTCTGTCTTTCAAATTCCTTTTCCAAAAATTGCATCCTGCTATATGCATTAATATAATCAGACTGCATTCTGGTTAAATTTGGGTGAGAAAGATAAGCCAGTACCTGACCTTTATTTACCTTATCCCCCTCAATAACCTTTATAGAAGTTATATTACCGCCTAAAACTGCCGTCACGGTAGCCTCATATTGTGGCGGCACTTCTAACTGGCCATTGGCTTCCACAATACCGGACAAAGCTTTTTTAGGTAAGGTATCTACTTTAATCCCCAGACTATTGAATTTCATTTCTGAAAGATGTACCGAACGCATCCCACCTTCTTCTTCACCGTGTTCTTCATCTCCTTCCTCACCGTGATTTTCACCTTCTTCGGTATTAGTAGTTGCAGTTTCACTGGAAGCGTCATCCCCTTCCTCAGGATTTTCTTTACATCCAAAGAATATGCTGAGCGTTAAGGCAAGCATTAAAATATTTATTGATCTTGTATTCATATCGATTTTCTTATTTTTATTTTTTATTTGAATTCTTAAGGTAATATTCCAGTTGGTAACGGCTGTCGAGATAATCATTAAAAGCACTCCAGGCATTTACCTCAATTCTAATGGCATCCCTTATATTTTGAAGGAAAGTTATATAATCTATAGCTCCCTCTTTAAATGCTAATACTGACCCTTCCTGTTGTTCCTGTGCTAAAGGAAGTGCTTCATCCCTATAATAATTCCATGAGTTTCTCCATTTGATATAGTCTTCACGCATATTTTTATAGGCGGTTTCCAGTTCGATTTTATCCTGATAAAAGTTTTGCTCTGCAATCTGTCTATTTACTTGTGCTTCCTGTGTACGGCCTAATTCCGGCCCAAAAAACAGCGGAATTTGAATTCCTATTTGATATTGGAAGAAACCCGATTGCCCGGCTATTTCCTGCCTACCGTACTGACCCTGAAATTTGGGCAAAAATTCAGATTTTCGTTCTCTGGTAACCGCTTTGGCAACATCTATCCTTTGTTCCGAAACCTGTAGCAACGGATGATTTTCAAGCGACTCTACCAGAAAGTTTAAAGGTTCGTCTAAAGTTTCAACAGGCAAATCTGGTACATCATAGATTGTGTCACTAACGAACCATAGGTTTAAACGCTGTATTGATTTCAGGTAATCTCGGTACGATTGTTCCAGCTGTATTTTAACCTCGTTCGCCTGGTTGGAGGTAGCAAGA
This sequence comes from Mesoflavibacter sp. CH_XMU1422-2, assembly GCF_037029245.1. Lineage (NCBI taxonomy): Bacteria > Pseudomonadati > Bacteroidota > Flavobacteriia > Flavobacteriales > Flavobacteriaceae > Mesoflavibacter > Mesoflavibacter sp. CH_XMU1422-2. The sequence continues at coordinate 17,015 of NZ_JAYMEE010000033.1, forward strand.
TATTCCAATTTGGAGGTGGCCTCTGTTTCATACCTGATTCTTGCAGCCCTTTCAATATCTTCAAAAATTGAATCCATTTTTCTATAAACCTGGAATGTCCTTTTAGTTGTATAAACCGAGGCCCAGGCCCTGCTTACTTCACGTTCAATTTCAATAGTAGATAACTCTAAGGCACTTTCAGCAAGGGCAACCCTTTCTTTCTGCAATTTTAACCGGGGGGCAATTCCAAAAATATCAATGCCTTGCTGTTGGACGCCAATTTGAGTATAGACCCCATCAGAGCCATCTCCTACTTCTTCTTTTCCTGTAAAGATTTGGGTATTTCCAAAATCATAGGCGGTTTTACGCAATACTTCCTCACTTTCAATTTCAAGTTGAGCAGCTTTTAATTGCGGAAAGTTTTGGATTGCCATTTCTTTAGCCTCTTGCAAACTAATAGTTTGTAAAGAATCCTGTTGTGAATATTCAGATGACATTGCATCAGATTGTGCATTTACAGAAAAGGTTCCGCCTAAAACAAAGCCAATTATCAAAATCGTAGCTAAAGATCGTGAATTGGAAGAACCAAGCTTGTTCTGTTCCTTTTTCTCCCGTCTCTTCTCTACAAATGTATAAAGGACAGGAAGAACCACCAGCGTAAGCAAGGTAGCCGTAAGCATACCACCTATAACAACTGTAGCAAGTGGTTGTTGAACTTCTGCACCGGCAGATGTGGAAAATGCCATTGGTAAAAAACCGAAAATATCTGTTGTTGCTGTTAACATAATGGGACGTATTCGTTCTTTGGTTCCTGTAAAAATTCTATCTTTTATACTGGTTACCCCTTCTTCTTTTAAGGAATTAAACCTGTTAATAAGCACCAGCCCGTTTAAAACGGCAACCCCAAACAATACAATGAAGCCTACACCAGCTGAAATACTAAACGGCATATCTCTTAACCAAAGAGCAAATATTCCTCCAATAGCCGCCAGTGGAATGGCTATATAGATCATAATTGATTGGGAAAAAGATTGGAGTGCAAAGTACAGAAGCACGAATATCAGAAATAGAGCGATGGGCACTACTATTTGTAAACGCCCTTTTGCTCTTTGAAGGTTTTCAAACTCCCCACCATAAGTAATGTAATATCCTGGAGGTAAATCTAACTCTTCATCCAATTTTTGCTGGATGTCATTTACCACAGATTCCACATCCCTCCCGCGGGCATTAACTCCCACATAGGTTCTTCTAAAGGTGTTATCCCTGGAAATTTGCATAGGACCCGGTACATAACTAATATCAGCTACTTCCTTAATCGGAACCTGGGTTCCATCCGGCAGATCTATATAGAGGGTACGTAAATCATCAATGCTTTGGCGGTGCGCCTCATCAAAACGTATTACCATATCAAACCGCTTTTCCCCTTCAAAGATCACTCCGGCCGTTCCTCCAGCAAAAGCTGCACTTATATAATCGTTAATCTTTTCAATGTCCAATCCATATTGCGCAATTTTTTTACGATTAAACCGCACCGTCATTTGTGGAAGACCAGATGTTCGTTCAGGGTTCACATCTCCTACGCCCGGTATAGTCTGTATTATTTCAGCCATTTTATCAGCTTTTTCAGCAAGAAGGTCTAAATCTTCACCATATAATTTTACCGCAACATCTTCCCTGACCCCGGTAAGCAGTTCATTAAAACGAAGCTCTACAGGCTGGCTAAAAACCAGGTTGACTCCCGTAAGTTCTTCATTAAGTTTCTCTTTGATCTTTTCTATCAATTCCTCTTTAGAACTTGCCGAAGTCCAATTATCCATATCCTTCTCTAATACAATAAACATATCGGCAATATCCATAGGCATTGGATCAGTAGGGATATCGGCAACCCCAATCCTCGCTACGGCGGTTTCTACTTCCGGGAAATTCTCAAGAAGGATATCTTCTATTTTTGTGGAAACATCAATTGCTTCACTCAAACCACTTCCAGGTCTTATTAAAGCCTGCATGGCGATATCCCCTTCATCAAGTTGAGGGACAAATTCCCCTCCCATTCTGGAAAAGATAAAACCGGCTACTATAAGTAAGACAACCGCAGACCCCAATACTATGAACTTCAATCTTAAAGCTCCTTTTAATAAAGGCATGTATCCTTTTTGAATCCCTCCAATAATTTTATCACTAACTTTTTCCAGCCAGCGTTCAAACTTTCCAAACCAGTTCTTTTTATTCTGAATTGGTTTCATAAATAAAGCAGACATCATAGGGACATAGGTAAGGCATAAGAAAATAGCACCTATCATGGCAAAACCAAAAGTAAATGCCATTGGCCGAAACATTTTCCCTTCTACCCCCGTTAGAAAAAGAATGGGCGCAAATACGATAAGAATGATAATTTGTCCAAAAAAGGCGGAACCCATCATCGTACTTCCGGCATCATAGGCTACTTCATCCATTTTAGCCTTATTAAATTTTATTTTGCCGGAACGCATCCGTTTTTGTATTTCATATACCGTACCCTCAATGATGATCACAGCACCGTCTATAATAATTCCAAAGTCAATAGCTCCCAAACTCATTAGATTGGCCCAGACATTAAATTGCTTCATTAATATAAAAGCAAAAAGAAGTGATAAAGGAATGGTAGTCGCTGTTATAAGTCCACCTCTTAAGCTACCTAATAGTATCACCAGGGCAAAAATCACGATTAAAGCACCTTCCAGAAGATTCTGGGTCACGGTACTCGTAGTTCTTTCAATTAAAACACTTCTGTCAAGGAAGGGTTCTATTGATAAACCTTCAGGCAAAGATTGTTCTACCGTCTCCATACGATCCTGAACATTTGCAATTACTTTATTAGGATTTGCACCTTTCAACATGAGCACCATACCGCCAACAGCTTCACGGCCGTCCTGGGTAAAAGCACCATAGCGTACCTGGCTACCAAACTGGACCTCTTCAGCTGCATCTCCAATTGTTACAGGTACTCCATTTTCATTCTTGATAACAATAGATTTTATATCATCTAGTGACCTGATTAAACCCTCACCACGGATAAAATTGGCCATATTATTTTTTTCTATATATGCACCGCCTGTATTAACATTATTTTTTTGCAGGGCATCGAAGACTTGGGAAATAGAAACGTTTAACGCATTCAGTTTTTCGGGATTAATGGCAATTTCATATTGTTTTATAGAGCCCCCAAATGAATTTACCTCTACTACACCTTCGACGAGGGTCATTTGACGCTTTACGATCCAATCCTGGATGGTACGCAATTCCGTAGGGGAATAAACAGTGTCATACTCTTTTTGGGGCTTTATCGTATATTGATAAATCTCACCCAAACCTGTAGTAATGGGCCCCATAGCGGGACTTCCAAATTTTTCAGGTATTTGGTCCCTGACTTCGTTCAGTTTTTCCTGAACCAGTTGACGGGGTTTGTAAATGCCCATATCGTCCTCAAAAACAATTGTAACCACGGAAAGGCCAAACCGGGAAACAGATCGTATTTCCGTAACCCCGGGCAGGTTCCCCATTGAGAGTTCTACAGGATAGGTTACAAATTGTTCAATATCTTCTGTTGCAAGATTAGGTGATTGGGTGATCACCTGAACCTGGTTGTTAGTAATATCTGGCACCGATCCCAGGTTGACGGTCATCATGGACCAAATACCCGTCCCTATCAGCGCTAAGGTAAGTAGTCCAATAATAAATTTATTATTAATGGAAAATGCGATTATCTTATTAATCATATAAATAAAAATTTAATTCAGTTAAAATTCTTGATAATAATTTTGTGCCTAACAAAATCTATCAATAGGACCAAGGATCTAGTATGAGAACCAGGATTTGGTCAAAAAAGGATATAATTATCCTTTAAAAAAACTGAATTATGCCTGTGGTGGCTGTAAAATGGAAGTGGTAAAATCTTTTTTTATACCGTTTAAGTAGAGAAAATCTTGAGAAGAATTGTATTTAAACTCAAATTTTATTTCTGCGAATTTGAAATAAGTTGCGTTTATATGGCAACATTGGCAAATACAAAATGGGGAACATAAATCTGCATCTTGATGTTGGTGGTTATCACCTAAATCTTGAGAAATTTCTGTTTTAACTTCATTGTCAAAAGTACCTGTATCTTCACAAGGCACTAAATTTAGTGTGAAGATATAGATTGACAATATGAATGCTAAAAATTTCATTAAGGCAAATATAAGAATTTTTTAATGCAATGGTTGTGCAAAGAAAAAAGGCTTCGGATTATAAAAACCATAAGGTTTCTTGACCAAAAGGTGGTATTTCCTTGCTTTCAAAACGAGGTGCTATTTCTGCAACCATTTCAGGATATTTAATTGTTATTGGTACGTTTTGTTGACGTAAGGATTTCCAATATAGCCTACTAAATTGATACACTTGCTCTATTAGCTTTCTAATCATTTTACTATCATTTAAAGCCTCTGGTGTAGGACTTGATATTTTAAGTTTTATTGGAAATGAATAACTTGAATGACTTGGGTATTTTACAGTATTGTTATACCTCAAATTATTAAAGAGTAAATATTTATATTCTCCTTTAGGGCCAATATTTATATATGTGCCACTCATTGGAATTAACTCACCATTCCAATTTTGGTCAAAAGCAATAATATCTTGTGATTTTGTTTTATTAATATTAAGAACAAAAAGAGGACAAGGCAATTGAAGTTTATCCATCATTTCTAAAACAGGTTGTATTTCTTCATCCTTCATATCCTTATAAAAGTGAATCACTATTTTTTCAGGTATTTGGTTTGTTGGTACGTATTGATAGATAGCATCACTTAATGCACCCCCTAACTGTTTAACATCAGATTTACTGAAATAATGAAATTCATTAAACCTTCCATTATTTTTAAAACTGAATGCACTTGCTACATATCGAATGTTTTCTTCGGTATTTTTAAATGCACCCACACCAATAACTAATTCATTTTTAGGTTTGACATTTAGTTGCCAAGGTGTACCATCTAATTTTGCTAATAAGGCTAATGATATATTGGTTAAATCGTATATGAACTTATGTTGATTTCTTCTAAATCTATCAAACTCTATTACTTGAGATATTATTCTTTTATATAAAAGCTGCTCTTTAACCTTGTAATACACTAACTTTTTTTCAAGATTGGGTTCGTGCTTGTTAAAAGGACTTAAATAAATAGCAACATAATTAATATTAGGGTCTGATTTAAAATCTTTTATACCCTTTGCTATTTGAGGTAATGGATTTTCTAAATCATCAAATACTATATTGACATCATTATCGAAATGTGCTAAAACACCAGCATAAATATTTAAACCTTTATACCAACTTGTACCATCTTCCAATAACTTTTGCAATGCTTCTACTTCTTTAGTATAACTTGTATGATGTATAAAGAAGAAATGCACATTATCTAACTGACAAGGATTTAAAGGCTTTAAATTCTTAAAATCAATTTTGGGATTTCTACCAACACCATTTTGGAACACTAAATCATTGCTTTCATCAGCAACTTCACCAATTCGATTTATTTCTACAGGTAAGTAATCGTCATTATTAACAGGGATAACTTTCTTAAATTCCTCACTTAAAATGAAATGCTGAATAAACTTATCGATTTTGTGTTTATAACTTATATATTTATTGGAATCATCTTTTGGTTCTGGTTGAATATTAAAAGCTGTTCGTAAATCGTTATTCAAAATGGCAAAAGCCTTTGTGTTATCATCAATAAATTCCTTTTCCTTATGATATTTTAATAACCTCATTTTATATACAACTTTATTAAGATTTGTTGTTGAGGTATGTTTTATAATTTCAGAAATAGGTTTTTTAAACACTTTAGCCATACCATCATAAGAAATAACTAACTCACCATATTCACTAACTTCTTTAATTTGTACTTTGACAGTAAACTTATAATACTGTGCAAAACTTTTATTTTGATATGATCTATTACCTATCCAAATTTGATTATCATTCACAAAGTTTTGACCAACAAGTTTTTTTATGCTTTTAAAGAATTTTTTGATTCGCCAATTATAGTAATGCTTTATTAAGTCGGTTGGTTGTTGTTTTAGATTGAGTTTTAAAGGCAAATAGCCTTCCTTTTCATAAATAAATGATGTGTAGATAAAATCAGGATTTTCTTCTTTTATACCAGGAAACAAATCTTCTATATTGGTTGGAAACTTTGTTTTATACAACTTTTGAGCATTACCAATTTTCTCTTTACTTAAATAAAAAGTTATTGGTTTGTCTGGTAAATCAAATGTTATGATATTAAAATAAAGTTCCTGACTCATAAGACTTGGGTTTATTAATTCTACTTCTTGCTCAATCTATTAATTTTTTGTTCTACAATTTTGAGGATTTCCGTAATGTTTTTTTCTTCTTTTAACATAAAGACAATTTTATCTGCTAACCAATATTGAAGTAATTCGCTTTTGTTTTGCTTTAATGCTTTAGCTAATGCTTCAACTTGTTCTTTACGAGCTATACGAGTGCCACGTTCAATTTTACTTAATAATGCGGTATCTATATTCATTTGAGAAGCAACTTCTCTTAATAATAATTGCTTTTCTTCTCGTATTTCTCTGATGTATTCTCCAAACGTCATTTTGGGGATATCTTGACTTGTCAATATTTGTCTAATGCAAGAAAAAGAAAATAAGAACTAACAAAAAGATATTAACAATTACAAACAGGAAATGAGGAAGTTAAGGATATGAGGATATGAATAAAAAAAACCTCCCTAATAAGAGAGGCTTCCTTAAATCCTGTATTTCCTTAAAATCCTTTAATGGGTATTTTTTGTGACCAATTGATACACACAAGGAATTACTACCAAGTTTAATATTGTAGCAGATAACAAACCACCTAAAATAACTACAGCCATTGGGCTTTGTATTTCACTACCTGGTTCGCCACCTTTTAAAGCCAAAGGAATTAACGCCAAACCTGTTGTAAAAGCGGTCATTAAAATTGGGTTTAAACGGTCTAAAGCTCCTGTTTTAATTAATTGGAAACCGTGCATTCCTTCTTTTCTTAAATCTTTATAACGTGATACTAATAAGATACCATTACGAATAGCTAAACCGAAAAGTATAAAAAAGCCATAGACGAAGAATTACTCCCGCTATGGCTTAAATACATTGTTAGTCTCTATTATTTTTCAATTGAATGTGTCCAATAAGCACCACTAATGTCAGTAATTTTAAGAGTGTATTTTCCACTTGCTAAGTTTAATAAATTATTATTATCTAAATTTAATTTTGCTTTGGCTCCCAATGGTACAACTAAACTATGTTCACCGGGTCTGATTTTAGCAACATAATAATTTTTGATATTTTCCTTATTTAACTGAGCTAGGTTTTCTTGCGAATATTTTACAACTGTTTTATTGTTTTCGTCCATTAATTCAATTGCTATTACCCAAGAGCCATAAACATCAACTCCTTCTGTTCTAAACACATCAAATGAAAGGGTGGATTTTTCAATTTTACCATCTGTAATTTCTAGTTTTGGTTTTACCGATTTATTCTGTAGTGTTCCCCATAAACCACCGTGAAATATTTGGTTGGTCATTAAGGTTATCCCTAAAATAAATAGAGACCCCATTAATACGACTTTAGGGAATTTACTTTCTTTTATTGGTAAAAGCCCTGAACCAAACCAACTAAACCATTTCTTTTTAGTAACAGTGAAATTGTACTTTATTAAATAATTATCTATAGAATATTTTCCGCTTCCTGTTAAAAACAAAACAAAGCCTGTAGCTATTCCTAATACACCTATTTGCCATTCATCTAGGCAGGTTGTGCCTATCCAACCTGAACCAAGAAGAATCCCCAAAGCCAAGCCAAATACACCAATACTCATAAATCGAGTAAATAACCCAAACATTATAAATAGTCCCACAATACCTTCAACAATGGTAAAAACCACCATATTTATCCAAAGCACATCAGGATTTTCCACTAAGTATTGAATAATAGGTTTTATACCTAAAGCATTGGGCAAAAAAGCATTAAACTTTTCACCAATATATCCAGCCACTTCAGGGTCTAGTTTATCTACTAAAACAGTTCTTCTCCAAAATGCAGAAAAATATGTCCAACCTACTACTAATCTTAATGCCAGAGTCAAGAGACCTGCATCATTTTTTATATTTACTATCTTCATTGTTTATTAGATTGTAAGTGTGATAAACCCTTTTTTAGTAAGTTGAAAACCGAATAAAATACCGTTAGGCGTTATTGCAAGATTGGCTGGTAAAATTTCTGGATTTATATCAAACTTCGAAAGCGAAATTCCACAGACAAAAACTTTAATATTTTGGACTTTTGCTTTTTCCAACAGTATATTAAATTCTGTATTGCCCGAAATACTATTCACTGTTTTACCACAGATTACTACATAAAATTCTCCATAATTTTTTCCATCTTCTTTTTTCAGTTTACTAGCAGTTAACAAAATAGGTTTGAGTTGTTGTATGTTTTTTGAAAGCACTAAATAATTATTTTTTTTAGGGTTACTATTTTGTGCTTGCAATTGAGATGTTCCAAATAGTAAAAGGAACATAGTTGTTGTATATAAGATTATATTTTTCATTGTTTTTGAATTTTTAAGTTTGAATTAATACTAAAAAAAAGTAGACCACCAAGTATGGCTACGTTTTTAAAAAGTGGGCCTAGAGTTGCAATTTGTCCCACTTGCACTGTTAGTGTAATAGGAATTAAAACCGCAATCAATACTATTGAAGCTATTTTTGTTTTAAAGCCAATAAGTAATGAAATGCCTGCAATTAGCATTACAATTCCTGATAGAATCACAGCTATTTCTGGTGTTCCTAAAATATTCCCAATAAAACCCATTGAGGAATTTTCTATTCTACTTACAGTTTTTTCGGTATTAAAAAAATGATTGGTGCTCGCTATGATAAAAATTAGGCTAAGCATAATGCGAAGTATAACTACAGATTGGTAGTTAACTTCAAGTGTTTTTTCTTGAAATTTCATTTTCGATATTTGTAATTGATTGATATATAGCAGGAATAATAACTGCTTTACGTTTTCTTATTTAGAAAAATCAATTACGAATAGACCTTGAGGTTCTGATATAAAATATAGAGAGGAACATCAGAAACCTGTTGGTTTCTTGATGTATTAAGATTAAAAGAATACCTGAGTAAAAAGGTAGTATAATCAATATGAGAATACTCAGCAATTAGAAAATCAGATTGCTGAAAATTTGGTTTTGTGATAGTCTGAATAGTTTCAGAAAACTCAAAAGTCTGGCAATTTGATTGCGAAACTGTAGACTGACTCTTATTTAAGACTTTGGTTTGAGGAATTTCTAATTCAGCTTGAATAAAATTCCTAACCTTACAAGGTGAAAGCAATAATAACAACACAAGTCCAAAAATGGACAAGTTTGCGTTCATTTTATTTATTTTAAAATTTTCTTTCACTTTGCGAAGATAGATACATTTTTTTCAGCATTATGTTATTTTTTTCTTAATGTAAGCTAATGGTCTTACATATAAAAAGTAGCGGATTTCAAGAACTTAAACCATTATTTTATAAATGAGTTGTTATGATTAATTACTTATTTCTGTTTTGTATGTAATGTTGGCGATTCTATTCAGTATAATTTAATTTGATAAAATTTGAGCCACTTCATAAAGAAGCAGCTCAAATTAATGTTTAATCTTTCTTTTTTGTGACCAATTGATAAACACAAGGAATTACTACCAAGTTTAATATTGTAGCAGATAGTAAACCACCTAAAATAACAACTGCCATTGGACTTTGTATTTCACTACCTGGTTCACCACCTTTTAAAGCCAATGGAATTAACGCCAAACCTGTTGTAAAAGCGGTCATTAAAATTGGATTTAAACGGTCTAAAGCTCCTGTTTTTATCAACTGAAACCCTTTCATTCCTTCTTGTCGTAAGTCTTCATAACGTGATACTAATAAGATACCGTTACGTGTTGCAATTCCGAAAAGACTAATAAATCCAATTGTGGCTGCAATACTTATGATTCCTGATGTGAAATACACAATCAAAATACCACCAATCAAGGCCAACGGTAAATTAATCAATACCACAAATGCCAATTTTACATCTTTAAATTCATAATAGAGTAAAAGGAAAATAATGGCTATCGCAACGATTGCTGTTATCATAAGTAATTGTGATGCTTTGGATTCGCTTTCAAACTGTCCGCCATATTGCACACGATAGCCTTCTGGCATATTCACATTGTTTGCAACCACTTCCTTGATTTCGTTTACTGCACCACGTAAATCCCTGCCTTGTACATTGGCAGCAACCACAATTTTACGTTGTACATCTTCACGATTAATGGTATTTGGACTACTTACCGATTGAATAGTTGCCAATTCCCCTAATATCGTTTGTCCACCATTTGGTAAACTAATTAAGGCGTTTTTGATATTTTCAATATCATCACGAAACGGTTTTTCGTAGCGAACTATCAAATCGAAATACTGTTGACCTTCGTAAATCTCGCCTGCTTCTTCTCCTGCAAAAGCAATATCTACCTGTTCCATTAGATTTCCAACCGTCATTCCATACGCTGCTAAAATCTGACGTTTAGGTTTGATACGAATTTGTGGTACTTCAATTTGTTGGTCAACAGCAACATCTGCCAATCCATCAATTTCTTTGATGTTTTGCTCTACTCTTTTACCAACCTCGAACAAACGTTGTAAATCTGAACCAAAAATCTTTATGGCAATATTGGCACGTGTTCCAGAAAGCATATGGTCAATACGGTGTGCAATGGGTTGTCCCAACGTTATATTAACACCTGGTGCAACGCTCAATTTGTTTCGGACTTCTTCAAAGAATTCTTCTTTGGTTTTATCCTCAAGCACAAAAGGCACATCTATTTCTGATGCATTTACACCTTGTGCGTGTTCATCCAATTCAGCCCTTCCTTGTCTTCGGGTAACAACTTCCACTTCTGGTAAATCCAATAAAATAGTTTCTATTAATTTTCCTGTTTTGTTGCTTTCTTCTAAAGACATTCCTGGTGGACCAACCACGCTTATCACCAAAGAGCCTTCATTAAATTCTGGTAGAAAACTTCTCCCCAATTGTGTTAGAACTAAAAGACTTATGATAAATGCAATTACTGTAGTTCCAATAATGGTTTTTGGAATATTAGTCGCACTTTTCAAAAGATTACCATAATGTTTCTGTAACCAGCGTTCCACACGTGTTCCTTCCGCTTGTTTATTGAGTAGTTTTTCATTATCCAATAAATAAGAACACAAAATTGGTGTTACCGTAACTGCGACTATCAATGATGTTAACACAGAGGTTACAAAAGCAATACCTAATGGTTGCAATAACCGACCTTCCATTCCGCTTAAAAAGAATAGTGGAACAAATGACACAATAATAATTAGTGTTGCGATAATGATTGAACTTCTAATCTCTACAGAGGCATCACGCACAACCGTAATTGTAGATTGTCGTTCTGCTTTCGGTTTTTTGATATTCTCTCGTAAGCGTTTATACACGTTTTCGACATCAATAATCGCATCATCAACCAACGCACCAATAGCAATTGCCATACCACCTAAACTCATTGTATTGATTGTGTAACCCAACCATTTTAAAATGATAATAGACACCAACAATGAAATAGGAATTGCCAATAATGATATTAACGTTGTTCTCCAATTCATTAAAAAGATGAACAGGATAATCATTACAAAAAATGCACCTTCTAAAAGAGTCATATTCAGATTGCTAATAGAGGCATCGATAAAATCGGATTGTCTAAAGATTTGACTTTTAATGTTTACGCCTTTTGGTAAAGTTTTTTGTAAATCGGTAATCGCTTCATCCAAGCGGTCTGTCAATTCCAATGTATTAACATCAGGTTGTTTTGAAATGGTTAAAATCACCGCTGGATTTGCATTTAAAGAACCATCACCAATTTTATCTGAAGCCCCAATTTTCACAGTCGCCACGTCTTTTATTTTGATGGTTTGTCCGTTGACTTGTTTTAAAACTGCTTCCTGTAAATCTTCTAACGCATACGCTCTACCGCTTCCTTTAATGATGTATTGATTACCGTATTGATTCACAACACCACCAGGTGCATTTGTATTTGCTTCCTTAACGTGTTCTACCAATTCGGAAAGACTCACGTTGTAATGTTTCATCTTTTCAGGATTAGCAAATACTTGGTATTGTTTGTAATCGCCTCCAATGACCACCACATTTGCAATTCCACCAATCGCTTTTATACGTGGTCTAATTGTCCAATCGGAAAGTGTTCGTAATTCCATTGGCGACAAACTATCCGAAGTCACTCCCAATAGCATTATTTCACCCATAATCGATGAAATAGGTGCCATTGTTGGTGCTCCGATACCTTCTGGTAAATTTTCCCGAACCATTGGGATTCGTTCACTTACAATTTGTCGAGCACGATAAATATCGGTTCCCCATTCAAATTCTACCCAAACAATGGAAATTCCAGCTGCCGATGACGAACGGATTCGTCTCACATTGGGCGAACCGTTTAAGGCTGTTTCTAATTGATAGGTGACTAATTTCTCTACTTCTTCCGATTCCATTCCGTGCGCTTCGGTAAGAATAGTTACCGTTGGTGCTGTTAAGTCTGGGAATACATCAACATTCATCGTCTTTGCATAATACACGCCTAACACACTCAACACCACAGCTCCTAACAGAATAAGCAATCTGTTATGAAGTGATATATTTAATATTTTATTCAACATAACTTTTGCTTTTAGTGTTCGTGTCCGTGTGCAGGTGTAGAACCTGACATTGATGCCATTTTAACTTGGTAGGCTCCTGTGGTTACAACCACATCACCAACCTGTAAACCTTTAAGCACCTCTACGTTTTTACCATTTCGTTTTCCTATGGAAATAGGGCGTCTTTCAAAACTTTCTCCAGAAAGTTGCACCATTACCGAATAGTTGCCATAATCTTCCAATAAAGCCGATTCGGGTACAAGTGTTCCTTGTTCTCCATTACCCATAGCAATTTGTACTTGGGTTAGACTTCCATCTGGCAAGTTTATAGCATCGTTTACTTTGGCATATACCGAAATTAACGGACTGTCGCGTTCCACATCTTTGGATATGGACAGAATTTCACCTTCTGAATCTAAAATGCTTTTCCAATTTCCTATTTCAGTTTGATACCAAACGTTTTTAATGTTTTGCATCGTCAACCCATATGTAGGTGCTATTTGCGATTTAAGCACTTTAGATTGTTCGGTTGCAACACTTATTAAAACCGTTCCTTGTTCTGCATAATCACCATTGGCAACATTTACACTCCTTATAAACCCATCAAAAGGTGCTCGTATTTGTTTACTGCCACCAGAAACTCCTGAAGCAAGCGATTGATATTGCGATTTTGCAATAGCATAGTTGCTTTCTACTTTTTCAAATTCTGATTTTGGTATAATCTTACTTTCGTAAAGCTCTTTCTTCCTATTATACTCGGATGTGGCTTGGTCATAGTTCGCTTTGGCTTTAGCTATTTCTGCGCTTAAATTATTGCTTGCCAATCCTTGACTACTTACATTCATAAGCAATTGACCTTGTTTCACTTCCGTTCCTTCCGTTAAGTTAGTTGTGGCAAAATTTACGGTTCCATTAGCCGTTGCGACCATTGTTTTTACAGAACCCTGTGCAGGCTGCCAAACTCCCGATGTCTTAATCACATCGTAAATTTCACCATTCATTACAGATGCTGTTTGAAACTCTATTTTCCAAGCCTGTTCTTTTAAAAAGGATATAGAACCATCTTCTCCTGCATCGTCTATTGCGTTATTGGCTTCTTCCATATTAGCATACACCATTAGGTCTTTAATCATAATTTTATCGGTGTATTGTGGTGTGGAAAGGTCGAATACCAATTGATGTATTCCCGATTCCTTTGGTTGAATGATGGGCGAAAATATTCCTGGTGATGATGGACTTTCTGCTGTAGCACGAATGCCTTTGTCACCTTTAATTAAACTTACTGTAACCGAACCTTCACGCACAGGTTGATGTTTGTCCATTACCGTAAAATGCGCTGCAAATTTGCTGGGTTGCCCAACAATAAGTACAGGAAATTCAACGAACAATTCGGTTTGGTCTGTCCAAATGGTATAATCCACTCGAGGTATTTCTTCGCCTACGTGACTTCCATCTGGATTGTGGGCGTGATTATCTTCATTATTTTGCTTACAAGCTATTGCCATAAAGGCAAGCACAATTATTACATACTTTTTCATTTGTTTTATTTTTAGTGGTCGTGGTGTTCTTCTCCGTTGTCGTGAGTGTGTGTTTTCTCATCGGATTTCATAGAATCCTTGTCCACGTTAAACTCTTCTTGTTTTACGTCTTCGTGTTCAGTCTTATGACTACCATCAGCATTATGCTCGTGTCCGTGGTCATCGTTTGTTTCTTCTTTTTTTGTGTCTCGACAACTTGTAATACTTATTGCAAGGATTACAGTTAATGCCAATAAAAATTTTGATACTGTTTTACTCACAATGAGTTTATTTGTTTTAAGGTGTTCGTGAATCTGTGATTTCATTGTTTTAGATTTTTAAATTGTTAAAGTTTGTGTATTAATAATTGTGCTTGTAAAAGCTGTAATTCTTTTTCCATTTGCAGCATTTTGTCGGTAGCATCCCGATAAAACTGCACTTCCATATAGTACTCCAAAAAGGAATATTCCCCTAAATTGTAGGCTTTAAAAAGCAAATCTTCGCTGTTCAGGGATTCTATGATATTTTGGTATTCGGTGTATTTATCAAACAATAATTGATACTGATTATACTCCTGTTGCAAATCGGCATACAATAGTTGTTTGGTTACTTGCGAACTTGATTGTTGGTACTCGTAATTTGCCTGGGCAGCTTTAACTTTATTCTTGCTGCTCCATAATGGAATGGACAAACCACCGTAAACACCAGAATAATTATTGCCATTTACACCTTGATAATTATATCCTAAAGCAAGGTTGGGCAAAATTTTATTCTTTTCGAGTGTTACATTTTGAAGTGCTGACGCTTCATTAGCCTGTAACTCCAATAATTTGGGGTCACTTGCCAATTTGTCGCTCCATAGTGTTTCCATAGTTTGCAGTTCAAAAGGAATTTCCAATTGCAGATTATCCAACTCAAGCGATTGCTCACCATTTAAGGTTTGCAATACCGTAATTTGATTCTGAATTTCAGCTTCTAATTGTTCTACTACAAATTGTTCTTGAATCCAAGCTACTTTGGCTTTATTGAGGTCTAAAATGCCAACTTGCTCTTTATTGAAAAGCTCTTGCATTTGCTCATAAACCTGCTTGCTTTGTTGCTTTCTATTGGTTTCAATAGTCTTTTGCTTTTGAAGTATATAGAGGCTAATTAACCCTTGTTTTGCTTTTAAGAGTACTTCCTGTCGCTTTTTAGTAAATAGGGCTTGTAGCTGTTCTGCTTTCAAGTTATTCCATTTGCTACGCGCTGCATACACCGTTGGAAACTCAAAAGACTGTGAAATTTCAAACTCGGTATAATCGTTACTTTGGTGTTCACCAAATGGCAAATAATATCCCGAAAGTTGAGGGTCTGGTAAATTATTAGCAATTTTATTTTGCAAGTTTTGCCCATCGATGTACGATTGATAGGCTTTTAACTCGGTATTGTTCTGTTCTATTTGGTTAAGTAATTCATCTACTGATTTTGTTTGAGAATAAATGTTACCAACGAACAGGCATACACCAATGGTGCATACTAATTTTATGTTCATAATGATGTTTTTTTAGGTTTATCAAAATAGAATTACAGGGTGTTTTTTGTTTATACTAACAAAACCCTGTATAACTGATTAACCTAAACTTGGTGGTCCCCGAAGTGAGCAATTGGGGAAATATGTGTTTTGAAGTTTATCTGGCGGATGATACCATCTTTCTTTTGAGGTATCAACATCTATAAGTGCAAGATTTACGGTTTCAGGAAATAGTGTTCTTACCGATTCTTTTTCTACGGTAATTTTCTTTACTGTTGATTCCTTCAACACCAACACATCTGTTGTTGTATTGATATGCACGTGCATTTCTACAAACCAATCAAAAAATCCTTTTTTAGAATTATCTTTTTCAGGGGTTTCGTGATGATGTTCGTGATTGTGCGAATGTGCTACTGCACTATGTTGATGTTCTTCTTGATGTTGATGATGCCAATGTGGCACAACTTGGTGCATCAGTAACATACTGAATATGCCCAAGAAAAATAGTGCCTTTATGTTTTTGTGTTTTTGCATCACGTACAAAAGTAATAAAATATAAATAGAGTATTATTAATTCTTTTGACTGTTCGAATAATTGTTATGTGCTTCCCTATGTATTAAACCAGCATCGACAAATTTAGTAATATAGCCTTCTGCTGTTTTATGAGGAATCTTGTTTTTGTCGGCTATATTTAGGTAATCTTGTCTTGAAAATTGATAAGGTAATTCTTCTAAAAAACGTTCTTTTCGATTGGCTCGTTTAACTTGCTTTTGTTCAATAGGCAAATCGTTAAAAACCTTACTACTGTGCTTTACTAATACGCTTATCATTTCCAATGTATTTTCAAAATCTATATCCTCACAATATCTTACTTGGTTTACATCACCATCTTCCATAATGCGAAATACAGAAAACAACATTATAATTCTAAATGCTATTAACCCCAAACGTCTAACAGTTGCTATATAGTCATCGGGTTGAAGATTGAGGTATTTGGTTTGAAGCTTCTCAAAAAACACATTAAACTTTTGTTGTTGCTCGGTTGTTAGCCTTACTTCAATATCAGGATTGTTTTTTAGGGTTTTGTATAACCCAAAAAATTCTTTTCCTAATTGGTCGTAATATTCATCTAAACCATTGGTTGTATCAGTTTGAAAAACGTTCTTCCAAGTAGGTTTGATATTCATATAATAAAACATAAAACGACTAAACAAGCCATTTTCAGCACTTGGAACCAATGCCTGAATCTGCTTTGGTGTACCAGACAACACCGTTGACAAACAAGGTCTTTCAATATCTACATACTCTCTGTCCGTTCTACGATAGTAACTAATGGTTTCGTGGTGGAATGCTTTACGAAAACCATCGGAATAATTACCGTAATCACTTTTAAAAGCTTGTGCTAAAGTTTCTCCTTCGGTTTCAAAAATTAACCCTCTACCTTCATTATCCGATATTAATTGATAAACACCTGTTACACTATTGTTAGCCGGAATAAACAGCATTCTTTCAGGTGGTTTACTCGGTTTTTCCATAGTTTCACTTTTGCCCTTATTCATATTATAAGTAGCCATTTCAACTTGATGCTGTTGTTTTAGGGTTTTGGATTGTTCGCGCTTTTCTTTGTGAACAGGATTTACCAAATTTTTAATTTGGTTTAATCTCCCTTTTCCTGCTGAAGCAGGTGCAGTAACAAATAAATACAAGTTGCTAAACACTTTCCGTTGGTCGTACACACCAAACAATTTAGGAAAACAGGCACTAAATGCAGTTAATGCACCCAACAACAAAATATCACGTTCTTCATTACTGCTTGATGGTTTTACTACTTGTTGCAAAAATGTTGGGATGTTGTTGTAAACTGTTGTTGGTATTGTTGGCAATGGTTGTTTTTCTTCCTCTGGATGTTGCGATACTTCAACAACTTGTTGTTGCTGTTTTGGTTTAATACCAACTTGATGCAAATGGTGGTATAAGGTTGCTATGCTTATACCGTGTCCTTTTGCTTGTGAGCATTTATTATACTGTTCGTCGCATTCTTTATGGTCGTAACCTGAATAATTTCTGCTAATTCTATGGTAGTAATCACGTCCAGCTTCACCGTATTCCTCTGAAATAGCAAAACCAATATCACGCCATTTATCGTAAGTATCAGTAATATCGATACCTGATTGTTCTAAAGCGTTGATATATGTTTCAATATCATTTGCAACAACCGTTGTCGGTTTGTTGTTGATTGGTTTTTTAGGTACTTCTTTTTGCTCTGGAACAGCTAACCAATCTTTCGGGTTGAATATTTTTGTCATAGCTTTTGATGTCTTTTATGTAGGTATGCCAATGGATCGTGGGATAAAAAACACGCTCTGGAAATGTCTTTACCCGATTGGTCTACCTCAATGTTATATGTTTGCTTAATGTAATTGGCCACCGCAATAAAATATTCATTGTGTGACACTTTAGATACATCGATTCTAATTATCCATTTTAAGCCTTCTCCTGAAGGTGATGTAAACAACAATTCGGTATCAAAATATTCATCGTTCAATAATTGTTGTTTTAGTTCTTCAAGATTTTGTAAATGGTCAAAATCGATTGTCAATAATGATGAATGCTCAATTAAGCTAGCATCATTTCGTTTAGAAAACACGCCTGAAAATGTTACATAATCAAAATGATTTGCTTTAAATTTTCGTGCTTCTTTTGGGTCTTTAATCGCTCTAAATTGCTCTGTGATACTTTTATACTTATCGCTTGTAATACGCTCAAATATTTGATATAACCTTACTTTTTCGGTTGGAAAAACATTTCTAATTGGTGCTTTATAAAAACTGCTGTAAGCATACCAAGTATCATCGGGTTTATCTAACCAGGATAATTCATCTTCTTGCTTTACTTCAAGATTTAGATGTAGTTCTTTGTTAATTTTTAGTAACAATTCTTCTTCATCTATGAGTTTAAAATGATAGGATGCGAAATCAAAAACATCACCTTTAAAATCGATTAGTTCTGTATCATAATGTACCGCTCTATTATCGACAACATTAATTTGTAATGTTGATTTACCACCGTTGAAAGGGTTACGGGTTACCCAGCAGTCCCTTCCTTTTAAGGAAAGGACTGTTGATTTGGGATAATACTGCCTTAATACATACGCATAGATATTTAACCCGTAATGCGTTTTCTTTAAGATGGTTTCTTTACTTATTTCCATCGCATTTGAAATTTGGGTTGTAATAATTGCTCTGTAATAGTTCCTCTATATCTGATACCTTGTTATAAAATTTACCTTGTACCTTACTATATGGAATCGTACCATTTGTACGGAACGTTTGCAAAGTCCGTTGGCTAATATGTAGCGTTTGCATTACGTCCTGATTGTCAATCCACGTATCTTTTAAGCATTCTGCTCTCGATGCTCTTATTAATTCGATACGTGCTTTTAAATCCTTAATCTCTTGTGAGAGTGCCAAGAGTAAATCGATTATTTCAGTCATAACTTTACCTTTCCTTTTTTGATTAGGTAATCGGCAGCTTGCTGTTCGATTTCATCTAGGGAATCCATACGGTTACGCAATAACCATTGGTCTAACTCCTGACGTTGGAAATAGATTTTTTTGCCATTCGGTTTATAGTGTGGAATGGCTCCCGTACTTGTAAGTTTATACAAGTGCGATTGTGATAGTTCTAAATACTTGCAAGTTTCATTGAAGTTCAATACTTGCTTTTGCAACGTTTGTTGTTCTAATAACAACTTTTCGATGCTTTCTAAACGTTCTATAATTTTAACGTCCATCTTTTTATAATTTTAATTTAAAAATGGACTTCTGCGCAAAAGTCATCCTTGATTGTCAAGGACATAGCAAATATGGAAAAAGGTGTTTGGTATAATAGAAAAGAGAAAAAATGGTATTATTAAACCATTGTAAAACAATAAGTTATATTGTTTTTGGTATTATCTATTTGGTATTTAGTAGAGAAAATACCACTTTATAAAAATGAAGATTTATTTGATTTGGTCAAGCCAAAAATTAGCATCAACTAATTTTTGATAGGCTCTTTTTTCAGTACCTAAAAATCTACGGTATTCTTTACCTGCATTACTACTTGGTCCATATCGATAAGCAAAGAATTTATAAATGTGTTTAGGCTCAATTTTTTTAGATGGTTTACTTTCAAAAAATATTCTTTCATTAAAATATTTAGTTTCTGTTAACTTAACCATAAAAGCTGCAAGTAAGATTTTATTACCTCTATCCTTTATGAAGTTATATTCATCATCTATAATGCCTTTTTCATTTAACAGCTCCTCTAATTTTGCAAATTCTCTTTGTTTAATCTTATTAATAAGTTCGTTATAGGATAAGACATCATTGTTTTCCTCTCTAAAATCACCTTGTATAGCGTTGAAAATTGAACTTTGTTTTACTTTTTTCCTGACCGTTTTTATTTCTGCACCAGAATAGGATTTTACAATTAACTCTTGAGGTGGTTCTTCATTAAAAAATACTTCGTGTAGTTCTTCGATAGTATAAATTTCTGTATCACTTAAATCTGAAAATCGGTCTTGAAGTACCATAAAAAGCATCATCGCATTAGCTTTTAAAAATGAAATGATATAGGCTTCATCTGATTTGTCATTATTAATAGGCTTTAAATACAAACTTTCATCAAGATCATTTTCAGAAATGTAATTGCTAATCTGGGTTAAATAATTTGTAATTCGGTTAAATTCTTTGTCATAGAGAAAAGACAAATGACCAGATGTTGAATTTGCTTCAAGGGTGTCATTAATAGCATTAAACTTTTTGATATAATCATTTTCAATTAGTTTAAAGTAATATTTACGCTTGTTTGAATATGCTTTTTTAAAGTCGATTTCATAATTAGGCGTTGTATTGAGGTATTGCTTTTTAAAGCCTTTTAAAAGCTCTTTAAATTGGTTTTCGGTTCTTTTATCATCAGTAACCTTTTCCACATACAGTAAGTCGATAAATAGGTCTTTAGCCATTTGGGTTAAGGTTTATTCTGTAAGCTGCTTGTTTCTTTTTGTCGTCAATTACTTTAGCGTAAATTTGAGTTGTTTTTAAGTTCTTATGACCTAACATTTTTGATACTGTATAAATATCAGTACCTAAAGTTAGCTGCAATGTAGCAAATGAATGTCGCGCACAATGGAACGTGATATTCTTCTTAATTTCTGCATCTCCAACCCAATCTTTTAATAGGTCATAGTTTCTCTGAACATTATTTATATTCTCGAAAACTTTTTGAGTAGGTTCGCCTTTTTCTCCTAACAATTCAAATGCTTGTTCAGAAATTGGCAAGGTTTCAGCTCCTTTAGTTTTCTTTTGCTTAAATCTAATAAAATTCCCGTAACTTTCTGAATATTGGATTTCTGACCATTGTAGCTTTGTAATATCCGACCAACGCAAACCTGTAAGGCAAGAGAAAAGAAACGCATTTTTTAATTGTGGGTGTTTGCTATCTGTACTAAAAAGCTTTCTAACTTCTTCTAAAGTTAAAAATTCCATATGTGTATCTTCTTCTTTGAAGTTTTCAACATGAATTGCAGGATTGTATTGTATTACCTTTTCTTTAACCGCTTGACGTAATACTGCCAATAACTTTTTAAAATATGCAGATTTAGTATTTTGGCTTAATTCTCGTTTACTTCTGGAAAGTGCCTTTTTATCTAAATACTCTTTAAAACCTTCAACCCATTCTTCATCAATTCTTTCAAAAGAAATACCGCTAGGATAATAAGCTTTTAAGTGTTTTAAAGTACTATTCCATACCGCTAAATTCCCCTTGCTTTCTGAACGTCTTTCAATCCATTGCTCTAAATACACAAAGAAATTACCTTGTTTCTTTTCCTTATTCTCAAAGCCATAGATATTATTTTGAATTTCTAGATGCCTTTTAGCTCTGATGCTTTCAGCAAGTTGTAAGATTTTCTTATTCTCTAATTTCTGTGCTTTGGTTAAGGAACCTTTATCAGGTTCTGGTGTTAAATACAATTTCAAGTACTCGTACTTACGATTACCGTTTTCGTAATAATCAAGATATAAACTAATTCGTTTCCCTTTTCTACGTTGGCGTAAAGTAACTTTCATTTTCCTTATATTTACTGTGTTAAACGATGTGTTGTATTACTGTTAAATGGGCAACAATACGGCAACAAATATAAGCAAAAAAGGGTTGTTTGACAACAAAAAAGAATACCAAAAACTCCATAAAACAATGATTAATAGGTGTATAACAAATAAAAGAAAGATAATGAATTTCCTACTCGGAAATTCCATTCATTTTTGCTATCTTTCGGTCAACGTCGGAAAAATGGTCGCCCATTTTTCCGTAACGAAACCATAGCCAAAACCGTTGTAAGTAATTTGACCAAAACAAGAAAAATAGAACTGAATTTAGGAAATCCGACAAATGGATGGCTTCCGATTGAATTAAAATCTACGGATTTTGAATTGGAATTTAATGCGTCAAATATTCCTGAAAACCCGACTGATAAACTTTGCGAATCTCTGATTTTAGCAGTAAACGGAATCGAAACGGAAATATGCTGGAATCTGGAACCTGAATGTTGTTTCTTTGAACTAAAACAAAGCGGAAAAGATATTGAGCTGAATATTTCAAAAAGTGGAGGAATAACAGAAAACCGAAATCTGATTTATAAACTGGCTGGAGATTTTGAGTCTGTGATTTTGCCAATGTATCGGAGTTTAAAAAAGTTCAATACGTTGGAATTTGACAAAGCTGATTGGAAAAAAATTGACCAAATAAAACTGAATAAATTAACTGAATTAGTAACGGAAAGAAAAAACTACTTACAACAACGTGTATAATTAATTGCTTTGGTCGTTGCCTATTTGGAAAATTCCTTCGGAATTTTCTCGCGTTCGTTTTTGTTTACTAAATTAGTTGCTGAAACACGCAACTAACCATACACAAACACGTTATGCAACAGTTAAAATCACGTTCAAAAATTGAATGTTTAGATTAAATTTGTAAATTTGATATTATGGATTTAAGTTTAGAAAATAAAAAAATAGAATTAATTCAATGGTTATCAACTTTGAATGACACATCTCTGATTGACAAACTTATGAAATTAAGAGAGAAAGAGAAGAACGATTGGTGGAATGAAATTTCTGCAAGAGAAAAAGAGTCTATCGAAAAAGGAATTCAAGATGCTGATAATGGAAAATTGACTTCTCACTCAAACGTGAAAGGAATCTATGAAAAGTGGTTATAAAATTCTGTGGACTGACCACGCAATATCTGAACTTAAAAAAACTATTGAATATCTTGAGAACAAATGGACTGAAAGAGAATTAAGAACATTCTCTGCAAAATTAGACCATACAATAGAACTGATTTCAAAATCACCCGAAATTTTCCCAGTATCATTCGAGAAAAAAAATATTCGAAAAGCTGTTGTCGAAAAACACAATAATCTTTATTACCGAATTAATAAAAATTCCATTGAGATTGTTTCTTTGTTTTCAAACAGAAAGAATCCGAATAAGAAAAAGCTATAAAAACCGTTGCATAACACCGTGTATAATTAATTGCTTTGGTCGTTGCCTACTTGGAAAATCCTCGCGGATTTTCTATTCGGTTTGTATTTGCTAAATTAGTTGCTTAAACACGCAACGAAATCATACACAAACACGTTGTAAGTAATGTTGACCAAACCAAGATAATTTCTATATGCAATTAAAAATACCTACAGATAAAGCAATTGAAATTTTAAAAAAAAGAAAATCTGAAATCGGAGCGTTTGACTTTGAACCTAAAGTCTGGAAAGGAAAAACGGAAAATGATTTAAGAGAAATATTTGATGGCTTTGATACAAAATGGCTACAAATAAGTCAAATTAACTTTGACACGCCATTTTCTGATATGAAATATGAAGTACGTGAAAAAGGGAAAAAACAAGCAAATCAATATTTAGAATCATATATAGAACAAATCAAAGAGTATTCCGAAATTCAAAATATTCAACACGAAGAAAATGAGAAATACTTTGAAAATCAAAACCGAGGATTAAAAAACCAACTTTCAGAAGCCATTTCGAGTGCTAACGTAATTTTAGAAGATAGAAACCAAATTCTATCAGAACTAAATGACAAAAACAAAGAAGTAATAAACCTCAAAGAAAATACAGTACAATTGTCAGAAATCACTATAAATAAACTTTTCGGACTTTTAAAAAACCTTCCTATTGGACAAGTTGTTGCACTTTTTGGTTCAATTTTCGCAATTATTGGTTTTGCTTTTTATTTTGGAACACTAATCCAAGAAAAATCAAATATGGATAACGAATTTGAATTACGAGAAAAGTTAAACAACATCGAAAATTTGAATCAAAATTTAGAGGACAAAATAATTATATTAGGAAAAGAAAATTCTGAACTCAAAAATAACTTGAAAAAACAATCAACTAAAAAAACAGATACTATTAAAACAAAATAAATATGAAAAAAATTATCATCGCCTCATTGTTTCTTACCTTTTGCTTTAAATCTTATTCTCAACAAGTTCAAGGACAAGCAGTAAAAACAAATGTGAATATTACCAAACAAAGAGATTTGGAATTG
The DNA here is from genome assembly GCF_037029245.1 of Mesoflavibacter sp. CH_XMU1422-2. Taxonomy (NCBI): domain Bacteria; kingdom Pseudomonadati; phylum Bacteroidota; class Flavobacteriia; order Flavobacteriales; family Flavobacteriaceae; genus Mesoflavibacter; species Mesoflavibacter sp. CH_XMU1422-2. Next base: position 41,426 of record NZ_JAYMEE010000033.1, read on the forward strand.
AAACCTGAATCTTCAACAATAAATATTCCTTTGAAAACTGATTTGACCAAATACAAAAAAATTGTTTTAAGTGTAGAGGGTTGGGCAAAAAAGGCAAATGAAAAGGATATTCGAAATGCTTTAAAACAATCAATTTTTATCGTTGAAAAGAAAGATTACAAAAAGGGTAAAACCAAAATGAATAGTGACACTTTATACTTTTTTTGGAATCGTTCGGCTGACCACGATGACAGAAACACAACTATTATTGTTAGAGATTCAGATATGAAAGTTTTATATAGTGCTTCACATACCAACGTTGGTAGAGCCAAAATGTTAGACTTTATTTTGAGTATTTAATAAAAAAACACTACTTACAACAATGGCTATAAGTAATTGCTTGTTCTCGCCTACTTCTGAAAATCCTCGCGGATTTTCAGTTTGGTGTGTACTTGCAAAG
>NZ_JAYMEE010000034.1:0-727 GCF_037029245.1 Mesoflavibacter sp. CH_XMU1422-2
CTTAACCATACACTCGCCAGTAGGTAAGCGTGTAGGTTTAGGTTTATCCTTAATAAGTGATGAAGTAGGACCAGTAAACGAGACCAATGCCTATGTAGACTTCTCTTATACCTTACCAGTAGGGACAGGAACAAAATTAGCATTTGGATTAAAAGCAGGAGCTACTTTTCATGACATTGGATTAACCTCAGTAGAAGTATTAGATCCAAACGATCCTTTCTATTCAGAAAACATCAATGAAGTCACACCAAATATAGGGGCAGGATTATATTTCTATAAGCCAAACAAATACTACATTTCTGCATCGATGCCAAACATTTTAGAATCGGTACACTTAGATGCTAATGGATATAAGATAGGGTCAGAGACCGAGCATGTATTTGCAGCAGCAGGATATGTATTTGACTTATCAGAAAACTTTAAGTTAAAGCCACACGTGATGACTAAGTTAGCTTTTAACGCACCAGTGACTTACGATGTAAACCTAAACCTATTTATGTATGATTTTGTAGAAGTAGGAGCAGGTTACCGTTTAGACGATTCGTTTAGTGGTATGGTTAACTTTTTAGTAGCACCAAACTTAAGAATCGGTTATGCGTATGACAGTGTTAACTCACAATTAGACGTTGTGACCAACTCATCACATGAGATATTTATCAACTTTGATATCAATCTACCAAGAAAAGTATCAAGATCACCACGTTATTTCTAATCAGATAAGCTAACC
>NZ_JAYMEE010000034.1:909-1585 GCF_037029245.1 Mesoflavibacter sp. CH_XMU1422-2
TTACAAGTATTCAGAAATGCTAAAAGCAAACGGAAAGTACGAAGCATCAAATACGCAAATGGATAAGTTTGCTGCAATGAAGCCATCAGATGACAGAGCAATGATGTACAAGTCTAACCCAGATTATTTATCAAAAATCTTAGATAAAGGAAAAACCTTTAACGTACAAAACTTAGACATCAACACAGCTACATCAGATTTTGGAGGTACGCTTCAAGATGGTAAACTATACATTACTAGTTCTAGAAATGATAACCGTAAAAAATACGGATGGAACGAAGAACCATTTTTAGACATCTACGAATATACTGTAGCAGAAGATGGGACTTACCAAGGAGAAGAGCTTTTAGAAGGTGATATTAACACTAAATACCACGAAGGTATTGTAAGCTTTACACCAGACGGAAAAACCATGTATTTTTCAAGAGAAAGTTTCTTTGAAAATATCTATGAAAAAGACAGTTTATCTAACACAAAGTATAGTGTATTACACCTGTTTAAAGCCACAAAAGACAGTGATGGTTTTAGCGAGGTAGAAGCCTTATCAATTAATAGTCCAAACTACTCGATTAAAAACCCAAGTGTAAGCGCTGACGGAAGCATGATTTACTTTGCAAGTGATATGCCAGGAGGATATGGTAAGTTTGATATTTACAAAGCAACATTAGATGCAAAC